>NZ_JASKLM010000064.1:0-8149 GCF_030153625.1 Pyrococcus sp.
GTGTGGCTGATTTTGAGGATTTTTCCGACTTGTCTGTAGCTGAGGCCTCGCAGGTATAGTTCTACTGCTCTGATTTTCTTTTCTGGTGGGATTTTGTTGGATACTGTCAGGATAAAGAGTGAGATGTTAGGTTTAAGTTTCTGATAATTTTCAGAAAAAGAGAAACATAAGAACTGAAACTATTGTTTACTGCTTACTCTCACTCT
Source organism: Pyrococcus sp. (assembly GCF_030153625.1). Taxonomy (NCBI): domain Archaea; kingdom Methanobacteriati; phylum Methanobacteriota; class Thermococci; order Thermococcales; family Thermococcaceae; genus Pyrococcus; species Pyrococcus sp. Next base: position 207 of record NZ_JASKLM010000064.1, read on the forward strand.
CAAAGCCTTTTCGCTGGAACAAAAGTCTGAAAAAGAAGATGCAGGGCAATGACCTTTTATCTGCATGGGCTAATTACAGAGGGGTAGAATAATCCTCGAAATCAGCCACACAACAGTCTGGAACGCGAAAGCAGTTTACCAACCGAAAATCCTCGCACTCAAAAAACAGAGAACAAATTTTGAAATCCTGTGAGGGAGAGCTAATTTTCCTGGTGGATAGAGGGCCTTGGCATGAGTCAGTGTTCAACTCCCTTGGCTACATGTAACCTCTGGGTCCAAGTTGAACGCTAATTTAGTACTTTTAAGGAGAGAACAAAGCTCTCCTGGAATAATTTCAGGGTTAGTGACTGGTGTTTCCGTTTACCTTCTGGTATAATTTTACCAAAATTCACTCCTGATTCGGTTGTCTGCCTGATGATGTAACTGAGTGGCTTTGAGAGGTTTGCCCCAGTTATCCCGACAGTATGTTTTATTCCTCCAAAAGTGTTAAATAAGTTTGTAATTTATTCTTGGCTTGAAAAGTCATATAAGGTGATTGTATGGATCCCCTGAGTGGATTTGTGGGATCATTGATATGGTGGATATTGTTTTTCTATTTGCTCATGGGGCCACAGCTCCAATACAGACAGCTGCAAATTGCTAGGGCAAAATTACTGGAAAAAATGGCAAGGAAGAGAAATTCCACTGTAATTACAATGATCCATAGGCAAGAAAGCATTGGATTCTTTGGGATTCCAGTTTACAAGTTCATAAGCATTGAAGACAGTGAAGAGGTACTCAGGGCAATAAGAATGGCTCCAAAAGATAAGCCAATCGACTTGATAATCCACACTCCTGGTGGGTTGGTATTGGCAGCAACACAAATAGCCAAAGCTTTGAAGGATCACCCGGCTGAAACAAGGGTGATAGTTCCCCACTACGCGATGAGCGGTGGGACTTTGATAGCTCTTGCAGCGGACAAGATTATAATGGATCCTCATGCAGTTTTGGGACCAGTTGATCCTCAGCTGGGTCAGTATCCCGCCCCTAGTATAATAAAAGCTGTTGAACAGAAGGGAGCGGAGAAAGTCGATGATCAGACGCTAATACTTGCGGACGTTGCAAAGAAGGCCATAAAACAGGTGCAGGATTTCTTGTATGATCTTCTAAAGGATAAGTACGGTGAGGAAAAAGCAAGAGAGCTGGCCCAGATCTTAACAGAAGGAAGGTGGACGCATGACTACCCAATAACGGTTGAACATGCCAGAGAGCTTGGTCTTGAGGTAGATACAAATGTTCCTGAGGAGGTTTACGCCTTAATGGAACTCTACAAACAGCCCGTTAGGCAGAGAGGAACAGTAGAATTCATGCCATACCCAGTAAAGCAAGAAGGGAAGAAATGATCAATAAAAAACTCCAGTTTTTAGTGTTTCTTTTACTTAGTTATGAAAAAAGTGAAGAAAACAAGAATTCACTTCTTTAAAGGATCTGGTATGGCCTTATTCCACTGTTCTTGAGCCAGTTTTCCAGTATATTTGAACTTTTCCACTAATTTTTCTGCTTTTTTCCTCTTTTCTTGATGTTCTTTGAGGAATTCTTGAACTCTCTGGATTAGATATCTCTTACATTCTCCGCAAAGCAACTCTCCATTCTTACAGGCATAATATCTTTCCATGAGCTTTTTATCGTCTGGTTCAAAGAATATTTCAAGCCATTTGAACACAACACACTTCTCTGGATTTCCGCCCTTTTCTCTCTGCTCCTTTAAGGTTGGTTGACCTCCTGTTAGGGCAAATTTCCAAATTTTCTTTCCAGCCTCTTCAGGGTTGTCTGTGAGATATATAGCCGTCTCTGGTTTGCTCGCGCTCATCTTTCCTTCTAAACCTGTAAGTGGTGGGAAAAATTTTGAGTGCAGGGCTGCAGTCTTATAATACCCCAAGCTTTCGGCAAAATCCCTCTGTAATCTCCAATATGGGTCTTGATCTATTGCCGCTGGAATTAGGCATCTTTTCTTTTCAAAAAACGTAGGAGCTGCTTGAATTGCGGGGAAAAATATCATTCCAATTTTGCTCTGCTCTGTAAATCCAAACACGGCTTTTGCCATCGAAAAGTTAATCTTCTTTGCTATTGGAATGGCCATCTCGTATATCTTTGTAAACTCGCTGTTTTGGAAGATAAATGTTTTGTCTGGATCAAAACCAACAGCTATTATGTCAAGGATATTTTGATAGGCCCAGTACTTTGTATCCTCAAATGTTAAGTTCTCCTTAAATAGAAACTTTTCGTCGTCGGTAATTTGGATGTAGAGATTTACATCAAACTTCTCCTGAAGCCATTTTGTCGCAAAAAACGGAATTATGTGGCCAATATGCATAGGCCCACTGGGTCCTCTTCCGGTGTATAAGAAGAATCCTTTTCCCTGCTCGTAGTCATCTAACACCTTATCATAGTCTCTGTGGGAGAAGAAAAACTTTCTCCTGAAGAATATTGGTAGCTCACTTTTAGTTAATCTTGCAGTTCTTTCTAGTAGGTCATCTGTTAGGGGAGACGTCCCAAACTGCTCTATCAGTTTGTTATAATCTATAATGCCTTCTACTTCCCAGGGTGTGACTTTAAATTCTTCTTCCATAGAATATCACCTCTACAAGATAGTTTGACCCAGAATAGAAATCTAAGCTTGGAGGGTTATTCGAGCCAAAAACCACCACCGAGCATGTATCTTTAAAGCTCTTTTTCAAATTTAAAATTTTTGGTTGGGACTGGGGCATCACCTCCTGAAGCCATTCAGTCGGGTCAGTAGGTGGACAACCAAACCGGGAATGAAACCTAACACAGTTATACTAGAAGGCGAACAGAAAAAACAACCCTGTAAACTCTCCTTCAATCCTTATTCTAGAAACGTTTTGTCTGCTCCTTTAACGTCATGAACCAGCGCTCAACTCGGTTCAAATGTAACGTGAAGATACAGCCCATGGGCTTTAAACGCTGACTTATACCACGGGCCACCATCAACCAGGCAGGTATTTAACACATTACCAATGAAATCCCTGGCAATCCACCGGTTCCTCACAGGAGTGATTTATATCGCAAGAATCTCCCTGCTCTCAACATCAATAGCCGCCCAGAGGTATCTTCTCTCCCCATTAATCTTAGTCACAGTATCATCAACTTCCCGTTTCTTCATCGCCAGCATTTTCATCCGGTAGTGACTCATCCCGAGAATCCTGGCGACTTGCTTGTAACTGGGGCCTTTCAAGTATAATCCCATACCCTGATCTTCTTCTCCATCGGAATTTTATTCCGGCGCAAGGGTTTAAGGCCAGTAAAGAGTGATTCCAGCCTTCTATCCTAACACTATCCACGCGCCACCGGCCTTCTAAGGAAGTTCCTTCTCCCAGGGATTTAAAATCGAGAAGTGCTCTCGTGAGTAAGTTCAAGCAGAAAGAAGGGCACATCCTCCTTTTCCAGCACCCTTACGTTTTTTGGATACCTCCTGTGGGTCTTGCCGGCCTTCACCTCCACCTTGAGGTCCCCTGCTATTGCATCTATCTCGTAGGAGTTCCGGTAGTAGTACACTTCGCCGAAACGGCGGTATAGGTGCTCCTGAACTACCCATTCATATAGTGCATCCTCCTTTAGTTCAGTCCCGCTCCACAGGGCGAAGAGCCTAGCCAGAAGAGGATCACGAAAGAAGAACTTCTTCTCACGTTTGTAGAGTACCTGGTTTCCCTGCTTAAGGTAGGCTATCCCGAGGACGTAAAGCTCGGTGAAGAGCTCAATGTAGTCCTGAACCACCTTGTAGGAGTAACCTGAGGTAATTCCAGCCAGAGCCCTAAAGCTTGTCGCCGAGGGGGCGCTCCTTATCAGGGCAGAGAGCGTCTCCTTCGCTATCTCAAGGCTCTTCCCAAAGCGGACAATCTCTCCAATGTAGGCCCCGAGGAGATCTTCCATCGGAAGGCCGTTTATTGAAGTCGGGAATCCGCCGGTAGTCAGGTAGTCCTCGAAGAGCTTCAGGACTTTTTCCCTGTAAAGTTCCGGCTTTTTAAGCCCCATTACCTCCACGTACTCAGGAAATGAGAGTGGCATGACCTCTATGGTCTTTCCACTCCCTCTCCTGCCCGGGAAGAGCTCGATGTCTCTCCTGACCCCCAGGGAGCTTGAGCCCGTAACCGTGACCACGTCGTTCTTCAGGAGACCGGCGTCTATGAGTGGTTTAACACCGCGCCACCAGCCCTCAAGGGAGGTAACCTCGTCGAGAAAGATATAACCCGTTTTAACCCCTTCCTTCTCCTTAAGCTCCTGGAACTCGCGTAGGAGGTTTAAGAGCTCGCGGTGGCCTGGCAAAACCTTGACGTTGATGTAGAGGATTGACTCTGGGGGGTTATCCTTCAGGAGTTCTTGAATTAGGAGCTTTATCCCTGTGGTTTTCCCAACTTGCCTCGGGCCGAGGACAAAGTTGAGGGAGAAGGGCTTGAGCGAAAGCTTTTCCAGCCACCCCGGCTTCCAGTGTAACCTCTGCTCTTTCCAGCGTCTCACGTGGTAGTCCTCTCTTCCCTCCCACCAGGGGTTCATGTAGGTGAGATCGTCCAGTCTCATAGGCACACCTGAGAAGTTATAGTTCTCAACCATTTATAAAGATTGAGAAGTGTGAGTTCTCAGGATTTAAAAATGGGGGGGTCAGAGCTTGATCGAGATTTCGGCCTTGTTACTCTTTTTGAGCTGGATTGCGAGGAGTTGCTTTGTGTAATCCCTGTATCGAAGGTAAAAGAATATTATGAGGGGCTCCAAGGGGCATCAGCCAACTCATCGCTGGGTGATAATCGGTAATCATGGCGTGGCCAAGTAGGCCAAGTCCAGTTCCATTGATCAACCATACTCGCATGTTGAGAAACCTGCAAGATGAGGGCTTTGATGTCCCTGGAGAACTGTTCCACTGGACTATGAAGCTCGACAGGAACTATATAGCTCCACGCTATTCAGAGGCATATCTCGAAGGTTCTCCCTTTGAGTATTGCTCGGGGAAGAGAGGTTCGTGAGAGAATTCTCAGCTTCGTCAAAAGAACGGCCGAAAATCTCGCCTGAGATTAAGAAGTTTGTGAGGAAGGTAGTCGATTACTTTGACTCTCCGGGCTTTTTGAGCATCTTTTCCTGCTTGAAGCACTTGAGGAGGTGGTAGCTAATAACCGCAGATATTCCCAGGGCAAAATATGCGACTGGGGCCAATGAGAATATCCCCCGAACTGTTTGTGGCCTCCCTGTGGGGTCAAGATGCATCAAAGTATTTCCAAGCAGTAGAGCAAACAATAACCCCACACTCGACTTGAAATACTCCCGGCCAAGCTCTTGCCTTTTGGGTTCTACCCAAGACAAAATAAATAATGATAGTATCGGGTTTGCGATAGGTATATAATCCACAATGAGGTATTATATTATTGGTGGCACCCATGAACTCTGAAGTCATAAAGGAGTTTCTTGAAGATATTGGGGAAGATTATATTGAATTAGAGAATGAAATACATTTGAAACCTGAGGTATTCTATGAAGTTTGGAAGTATGTTGGTGAACCTGAACTTAAGACTTATGTTATAGAGGATGAAATTGTGGAGCCTGGGGAATATGATCCTCCTGAAATGAAGTATACAAATGTAAAGAAAGTCAAAATCAAAAAGGTGTACTTCGAAACGTTGGATAATGTTAGAGTTGTTACAGATTATTCTGAGTTCCAGAAAATATTAAAGAAAAGAGGCACTAAATGAATTCCAAGATTGATCTATACCCTTTTCCATCTTTTCTTATCATTCTTGAAAACCTTGAAGACAGTAATTTGTTGTTCAATTCATATAGCAAGTCAAGGTATCCTATCGCGAGCTTGTCAACGTACTCGCTGAATTCCAGGACTTTTCTACCAATGTCTTCTTGGGAAGAGAAGAACCATTCAATCAAAATTCCCTTTGGATTAAGTATTCCGATTGTAATCTCTATCTCTGGAAATCTCTTTATAACTTCCTCTGGGGATACTTTAGTTGATATTCCTATAAAGCATCTGTCATGCACTTCTTCAACATTTTCTATGAAGGTTGAAAATCCGTCTATAACTTTATCTTCGATTAGTTTGTGTATCATAAAGTTTATCGTTGGCCTTTTCTTCCCTAGCTTTGCTTCTAACTCTTTCATGGGAGTTCTTGCGTCCGTCTTTAGAATATCCATCAAAACTGCGTATTCATATGGATACTCCCAGTAGCCAAATTTTCTTTTCATAGGGTCGCTTCTTGGATCCCAGACTTCGTAAAGTTCGAAGTCATTTGAATAGCGGGAGAAGAACTCAGGTAGGTATTTTTCCTGATCGTAGGGGATCTGTAATATAACCTCGATTCCATTCTTAAATCCAAAGATGGGGGTTATATATACAATAAAGGGGTTTTCTGATAGCAGTTCTGCAGTTGGTATTATTTCTGACTTTGGAATGGACAAAAATGCTATGTAACTCTTAAGGCCTATTCTTGTTATATTGTAGAGTGCACTCACAACCACATATTTTCCATAGTATTTGTCGTAGATTCTTTTGAGTTTGTAGTAGTTTATTCCTTCCTTTTTAGCTATGCTTCTCAGGCTATCCCTTGGGTGTTTTTCTAATACTTCAACCAACCAAAGGATATCATCCCAATTAACCTCGCTCATTTCCGACCAGTAAATAGAATTACTCAAATCTTAAAAGGAATTTCGGTGAATTTAGTAAAGTTTTTGTTTACCTAAAGGCTATGCTCCTGATCCAAAAAAGAGACAAGTAAAGTTTTTATTTACCTAAGAGAACTTTAATTAGGGGGAGGAGAGATGGTGAGGATAGAGGTTGTTGATATTGAGAAACCTGAAGGTGTAGAAGTGATAATAGGCCAAGGAAACTTTTCTATATTCACAGTTGACGATTTAGCTAGAGCTCTCCTGACAACAGTTCCTGGGATAAAGTTCGGAATCGCAATGAATGAAGCTAAGCCTCAATTGACTAGGTATACTGGCAATGACCCAGAGTTAGAAAAGCTCGCTGCTAAGAATGCTCTCAAGATTGGAGCTGGTCATGTGTTCGTCATCTTAATGAAGAATGCATACCCAATAAACGTTCTAAATACCATTAAGAACCATCCCGCTGTGGCAATGGTTTATGGGGCTAGTGAAAATCCATTCCAAGTTATAGTTGCCGAAACTGAGTTGGGAAGAGCAGTTATTGGGGTTGTTGATGGAAAGGCTGCCACTAAGATTGAAACTGAGGAACAGAAGAAAGAGAGGAGAGAGCTAGTAGAAAAGATAGGTTATAAGATTGATTGAGGGATTTTTCTATGGAACTATTTTTTATTACTTCAAATGATGGAAAAGTTAGGGAGGCAAAGAAATTCTTGGAACCCCTGGGAATTAATGTTATAAAAAAGCCTCTTGAATATCCAGAGATTCAGGCCGATACGTTGGAGGACGTGGTAGTTTTTGGGCTAAACTGGTTGAAAGATAAAGTGGACAAGCCCTTCATAATTGAGGACTCAGGCCTGTTCATAGAAGCACTAAATGGTTTTCCCGGTGTCTATTCTGCCTATGTTTACAAGACAATAGGACTGGATGGGATATTGAAGCTTATGGAAGGAATTGAAAATCGAAAAGCCTACTTTAAGAGTGTGATTGGATTCTATGATGGAGAAATACACCTTTTTGTGGGGGAAGTTCGAGGTAGAATATCTAACGAAAAGAGGGGTTCCCATGGATTTGGATATGACCCAATTTTCGTTCCCGATGGATTCGATAAAACATTTGCCGAAATGTCAACGGAAGAGAAAAATTCTGTATCCCATAGGGGAAAGGCTTTAAAGGAATTTTATAGTTGGATGATACTGTCAGGATAACTGGGGCATCACCTCTTGAAGCCACTCAGTCACATCACCAGGCGGACAACCAAACCGAGAATGAAACCTAACAAAATTATA
>NZ_JASKLM010000065.1:0-8010 GCF_030153625.1 Pyrococcus sp.
GTATAATTTTGTCAGAATTCATTCTAGTTTTGGTGATCCGCCTGGTGATGTTACTGAATGGCTTCAGGAGGTGATGCCCCAGTTATCCTGACAATATCACTATTTAAGTAAATAAGTATTTAAGTATTTTGGTGAACACAATGGGAGTCATAACCGTAAAAATTCCAGACGAGTTGGAGGTTAAATTCCGGAAGAAAATCCTCGAAATTTACGGTGTTAAGAAAGGAGTTCTTGGAATGGCGATAACAGAGACGATTGAATTATGGCTCGAAAAATACGAAAACTCCGAAAAGCAGAAGTGAACTACATTACTATCAAGGCAACGCTCGAAGCAGAAAAGAAGGAAGACTATCTAAAACTTGCCCTTTTAACAGAAAAATTTAAGAAAGCTGTCGAACTGTCGATAAGACTCCAGCTTAAGGGTGTTAAGAAGAGCGAGGGTGTGAAAGAAGTTTCTCGACTGATTCTCAACAACTGGTGGTATTCCGACAGTGCTTGGGATTATGCGAAAATGCTCCGTAAAGGTGCAGAGCGAAGCGGAGGGAATCCAAAACACATTCATCTGAAGTCCAAGTTTCTCATCAGCAAGCCAAAAGAAAACGAGAATGGAAATAGAAACGTTAGGATTAATGGGTTGAAAGTTAAAATCCGTTCAAACGGCGAATGGCTGAACTTTAAACTGAAAACCGCTGAAAAATTTCTTCCCATTATTTTTGAGGCTCAGAAGTTCAAGTATGGTGCCCAAGTTATCTTGAAGGACGGAAAAGTTTATATTCATATTCAAGTGCCGTTTGATGTTTGCCTGAGGTATTACGGGAAAGTGAACGGCGGACATCTCTACGCAGGGTTTGATTTGAATTCCGATAGAATTAATATGGTTGTTCTCGATGAGAACAGTATAATCCGAGATGTTAAAGTTGAACACTTTCCAGAAGTCAATTCTCCGGGTTTTTCAAGGAAAAAGGCGAAAGATTTGAGGCTAAAGGCTCTTGCTTGCTTGCTAGACTATGCATATCATCACGGTGTTAAAGTCGTGTTCTTTGAGGATTTGGGAATTATTAAAAGGAGAAACGGACGGGTAACGACCTCAAGGAGAGGAAATCGGAAGGCATCGAACTTTGCTAAAAAGGAGTTGTTTGAAGTTTACTTGGTGAATCTTGCTGGTTCTTCAAAATTGGGACGAGAGTTAGCTGGGAACTTAGGTTTGGACGTCCACTCGTCTTCAGCTTTCGTAATTGGCTGGTGGGGATTAAGCTCACTAAAACTCACAAACACTCCAAAAAATGGGAACAGTTGAGAAGGCTATATTATAATTCCTCCTTAATAGTCTCTGCTAACCTCTTTACTCCCTCTTGGATCTTGTCCTCATCTACGTAGGTAAAGTTGAGCCTCATTGTGTTTTTTACATCTCTGTAAGCAAAGAATGCCTCTCCTGGGACGTATGCAACTCCTTTCTTAACGGCTTTCTCTAACATTGTCGTGGCATTAATTTTTTCTGGGAGTATTACCCAGATGAACATACCTCCTTCTGGCCTAGTCCATTTGACACCTTCGGGCATGTACTGTTCTAAAGCTTCAAGCATAGCATTTCTCCTGGGCTTATAGAATTCGATTATCCTTGGAATGTGTTTCTCAAGGTGACCTCCTTCCAGGTATCTCCACGCTACAACTTGCCCAAACGAATTGGTACACAAGTCAACACTCTGCTTTGCAATCTCTAATTTTCTTATAAAGTGAGGCTCTCCTGCTATCCATCCAAGTCTAAATCCTGGGGCAAGTATCTTTGAGAAAGTTCCCAGGTAGAGAACTCTTCCTTCTGTGTCTAGGGCTTTTATCTTTGGTACGGGCTTGCCCGAATACCTGAGCTCACCGTAGGGGTCATCTTCTACAATTATAAAGTCATATTCACTTGCAAGCTCTAGGAGGTGCTTTCTTCTTTCCTCTGTCATTGTAATTCCTGCTGGGTTTTGGAATGTTGGAACGGTGTATACGAGCTTAACCTTCTTCCCTTCTGCTTTTAGCTTTCTGAGCTTCTCTTCCAAAATATCTGTTCTCATTCCTTCATCATCTAGAGGAACTTGAACGTATTGGGGCTCATAGAAATTGAAGGCTTGAAGTGCTGCTAAATAAGTTGGAGCCTCAACAACTACTATGTCTCCTGGGTTAAGGAAGACTCTTCCAATTAAGTCGAGAGCTTGTTGGGATCCACTTGTAATCATTATGTCAACTTTTGAAGTTGGAATGTTGTATCTTTTTCTTAACCACTCGGCAATAGCAAGTCTAAGGGGGGTAAAGCCTTTTGTGGTTCCATATTGAAGGGCTTTATCAGCGTGCTCTTCCATGATTTCTTCCAAAATGCCTTTTATAATATCTTTGGGAAATGTTTTTGGATTAGGCAATCCACCAGCTAAGCTTATAACATCACTTGTCTCTACAAGCTTAAGTAATTCTCTAACTTCTGAGGCTTTCATCTTTAGAGCTTTCTCAGAAAAATAAGACTCAAAATTAAGAGGACCACTTTCAAGTTTCTTTTCCAAAATTTCTTCCATATCCTTTCACCTCTTTTCATGCTCATGTATGATCATCTGAACATATTTGCTCACTAGGTATTTTCCGACGATTAAATATAAAACTTTCGGTATTAGCTGATTTTTAGGTTTACATTTGTAAATTTTCCTTGAAATGTTTTATCTATGATGTCAAAAATTCATCAAAGAATTTAAACGTCTTTTGGACAGCATAAGTGAGCCAGCATGTTCAAAAAAGCGGGGGTATTAACCCGCCCAAGTTCATCGATTCCGCCCTCGGCGGTTCTCCCCGGGCATTAAACATTAAACAAACAAAGTTAAAATACCTTTCGTTAGTCTTCCCATGGTTCTCTGTACTTAAATGCCCATCCAAACTCCTCTTTAAGGATATCTATTGCTGCATATGGAGGTATTACGCCTTTCTCTGTAATAATCACGTCAATGTATTCTGGAGGAGTTACATCAAACGCTGGGTTAAGAACTTCTATATTCCTTGGCCAGGTCTCCAATTCTTCTTTTGGAACGACCTCCGTTGGGTCTCTCATTTCAATTTCAACTAGTTGCCCTAGCATCGTTTCTGGGTGGAATTTGTAAGTTTCTGCAGCTATCATTACCCAAACTCTATGTTCCTTTGCTGTCAACGCTATCAATGCAGTTCCAATTTTGTTTATTACAGCCCCATTGGCAGTTATTGAATCGGCCCCCATGACAACTTTGTCGGTCATCTTCATGTAATGCCTAGCGGCCCCGTCTACTATGTAGATTACAGGAATTCCATAACTTGCCAATTCCTTCGCAGTAATTTTTCCTTGCCATCTTGGCCTTGTTTCAGTAACGATGACCTTAATATCTTTTCCCTGATCAAAAGCAGTTTTCATCACGCTAATTGCGGCTTTGCTATGGCAGTGTGTCATTATAACATCTCCATCTTCAATTCTTTTTGCCCCTATTTCTCCAATCCTCTCAATAGCCTTTTCTGAGTTATGAATAAACTCTTTTGCTGCGTTTATGATAGTATATCTTAAAGTCTCCAAGTCAGCATTAGAAGTGTATGCTATTTTGCCCCTATACATTACATACCTTAAGGCATTTGGAAGAGATACCGCTGTAGGTCTCGTATTATATAAGATTTTAGAAGCTTCTTTCAGCTCTTCCCATAACTCCTCACTTGTTTTTGCTTTAGATTTTTCAGCTTGAATCTTTAGAGCTTCCGCGGCAGCCCTTGCAATTTTTCCAGCACCTCTAATTTCCATATTCTTTATTTTTTCTGCAATCTCAAAGACTTCCTTAACTATCATGGCTCCCACACATATACACTTATTCCCTTGTAGTTAATTAACTTCATCTCCCTTGGAGGAACATCCCCAGAAAGTGGCACAACATAGAGGGGAACTTTAATCTTCTTGGCAAGACTAAGTAATGCCCTCATTATTTCTGGATTTGGGCGAATAGAATAAATGGCTCCAGCCTTGAGGTAGATTTTAAGGTTTGGATTAAAGATATCATCTACAAACCCAGGAATTCCTTCTTTCATTGCATTTCTTATGGCCTCCCTGTTTATATCAACAACTATTACGTTGAGTCCATATTCTTTTAGCTTCTTAGCTACTTTTAGATAGAAACCGACCCCCACTTCTACTATTAGCCCTTCCTTGGGAACTTTTCTTTTTATGAGCTCAGCTAGGGCTTCCATTAATCAAGGATTTGATAGAGAGTATAAATAGTTTTGGAATTATGCCAAAACTCTTATACATACTTTCGACACTCTTATGTAGATTGAAGGTAAAACTAACGGGGGGTTTATATTGATGCTTGAGGAAGAGATATTACAAAAACTTCAAAAATTCGGATTGACTAAGTATGAGAGTCTTGCTTATTTGACCCTTCTAAAACTTGGCCCCAGCAAGGCTACAGATGTGACGAAAGAGAGTGGAATACCTCATACAAGGATCTACGATGTTCTGAGCTCTCTCGCCAGGAAAGGTTTTGTTGATATAATGCATGGAACTCCAAGACTTTATGCTCCCGTGAATCCAGAAATAGTTCTTGAAAAAATTAGGGAAGATTTAATATCTGATATAGAGAGGTTAAAAAAGGCTTTCCAAGAATTGTATAGGGAAGCTCATGGAGAAGATTTGCCAGAAATATGGACCGTTCATGGATTTGAAAATACAGTAGACAGGGCTCAGCATATAATCAGATCTGCGAAGCATGATATCTTGATAAACACTCCATATGAGTTCCTTGAATATCTAAGGGAAACGATAGAAAAAAGAAATGATGCCTTAATTATAATCATTAGCAACTTTACTGAAATCCCTTCTTGGCTAGAAAATAAAGACAATGTTATTTTAGCGAGAAGTGGGCAAGCACCTTGGCTTCTGGGTACATGGGTTATAGGAGATATAAGTTATGCTCTATTCTTTGGAACATTACCCGAAGATAAGGGTAGGGAAAGATTTTACTCCTTCTGGGTTAAATCTGCGAGATTAATACAAAACTACATTCACTGGTTCTACACAATGTACTTCGACAACAGTGAAATAGTAAAGCCCCTCAATTACGAGAGAATAGAAAAGCCTTTGGTGCTTAGTCACATTAGAACTGTTATTACAGTACTAAAGCAGGCAGGATTGCCTAGAAATATTGAAGTTATTGGGAGATCTTTAGCTGAAAAGAAGCCAGTAACTATTAAAGGTAAGGTTATTGATTACGAATATACTCCTCTCACAGCCAACATTACAGTGAAGACAGACAACAAAAAAATAAAGGTTGGAGGGCTAGGAAGTTACTTGGAAGATATAGAAGGGGAATCTTTTATCCTTCTTGACTGATTCTTTTCTTTTCTGTTGTTGCTTCTACAAGTATTATGTCCCCAACGGCAGTTACCCTTTCATATGGAACTCCTACTCTTTCACCGGGGAGAGCTAGAAGGACTACTTCTCCCCTTCCCTCATCAATATCAATTATAACCTCATCAACATATCCTACGTACTTTCCTTTTGTTGTGTATATCTGTTTCCCATAGATTTTGGAAAGCCTCATGACCATTTTGGATCACCTAAGCACAATATTTTCCAAACTTCTTAAAATGTTTTTGAATGTACTGTGCAAATTTTTATAAATCCCTTCACTTCAACTTTCCCTTCGTAGTGAGGAAATATGATAGTGTTTAGGATACCTGAAGGTAGTGCGAAAGTTAAAATAGAGAAGGCAGACCCAAAGGTATATTTTCAAATTTATGACTTACTTTCATATAGGAAAGATTATGGAAGATGGAACAAAGCAGAGAGCTTGTATGATCCCTATACAAATACTTTTCCGGTAGGACTTTTGCCTAGGGTAAAGAAGTTTCTCAATTCTAAAGGGTACAGGGTAAGAATAAAAGACGAGAGGAAAATCGAAGGAGAAAAATTAAATTCCACATGGAACGAAAAATACAAACTAAGAAAATACCAGATGAAAGCTGTTAAAAAAGCTCTTAAGGAAAAAATGGGAGTTTTAGCTCTTCCTGTTGGGAGTGGGAAGACTATAGTTGGGCTAAGAATAATTCATGAATTGGACTTATCTGCCCTAATTATAGTGCACACAAAAGAGTTACTATACCAGTGGGCTCAAAAGATTAAGGAAGTTTTGGGGATAGATCCTGGGATAATAGGAGATAATAAGTGGTATGAAGGCCCTATAACAGTGGCCATGATTCAAACATTGCTTTCGAGAGGCACTGATAAATTTGAAAGAAAGTATGCAGTGGTATTATTTGATGAGTGTCATAGAACATCTGCCGCAGAAAAGTTCTACGAAGTTGGTGTAAACCTGCCTCAAGTTTATAGGTTTGGGCTTTCAGCTACTCCTTGGAGAAGATTAAGGGGAGAAGAAATGAAAATTGAAGGTGTCGTTGGGCCAATAATCTACGAGGTAAAGGCTGAAGATTTAATCCGTGAAGGCTTTCTTGCAAAGCCGAAGTTTGAAATAATAGAATACCAATCCCACATGCCCTCGTTAGCTGACAAATACAAAGAACTTTACGAAGAAGCAATTATGGAAAATGAGGCAAGGAATAAAGCAATAATAGAAAAGGCTATTGAATTAGTAAGGAGGGGACATAGGGTTCTGATTGATGTAAAGAGGATAGACCATGGAGAAATGCTGGCAAAAATGTTAAAGGAGAGAGGAATAAAAGCTGAGTTCCTAAGCTCTCAAAGTCCAAATAGGTGGGAAATACTCGAGAAATACAAGAAGGGAGAAATACAAGTACTCGTATCTACCCTCTTAAAAGAGGGAGTAGACATACCCGAGATCTCAGCAATTATTTTAGCAGGGGGAGGAAAGAGTGATATAATGACAATCCAGACAATAGGTAGGGCATTGAGGCCCAAAAAAGGAGGAGAGGCTGTTATTGTGGACATAAAAGATGATGATCCCCTATTGTTCACCCACTTTTTGGAAAGACAAAAAGCATTGAAACAGTATTATGGAAGATATTACAACCTTTGAAGAGTTTCTCTGATGTATTTGGGCATTTGGAAGAGTGTTTCATGCATTAAGGGATCGTAATATTCAAGCTGTAGCTTTTTAGCTCTTTCTCTGTCAATCTTTGTAAAGTCGATATCTCCTTTGACACCAACAAGGAATGCCCAGGGAGAGGCGTATCCTATAACTGGGAAAGAGTAGTAGTAGACTCTATCAAAAACTTTTTTCATCTCTTTATACGCTGAAATCAACTCATCAGTAAAGAGATACACGCTTCCCGCTTGGGTAACATAAATTCCTGGGTTGTTTAAGGCATCATATACATACCTATAGAATTCTTCGCTAAAGAGAACTTTTGCAGGCCCGACTGGATCTGTGGAATCTGCGATTATTACATCGAATCCTCTATTGTTTTTTATGAATTCAAATCCATCTCCAATTGTAAGCTTAGCTTTCTCATGTTTTCCGTTTAACATAGCCTCTAGTAAGCCATTATCGATCTTTATTAAATCCTTGGAAACCATTATTACGTCCTCATCAATTTCCACCATAATAACCTCATCTACATCATGTTGCAACACTTCTCTCACAGTCCCCCCATCTCCACCGCCTATCACGAGAACTCTCTTTGGTTTTGGATGGGCGAGCATTGCTGGGTGTACTAGAGGTTCGTGATAACTTCTTTCGCCAAGCGTAACGAGTTGCACTGTTCCATCCAAAGCTAGCAATCTTCCAAAGCCTTCGGTCTCATAAACCTCTATCTTCTGGTATTTAGATAATTTCTCGTAAATTTTTTTCTTAATTTTAAAGGCAACCCCGTATCCTCTTGGATACCACTCAATAAATGCCCTCTCCATTATCTCGCCACCTTCAGTTCTTAAGAATGAGAAGGGAATATAAACTTTTATTAACTGATACTGTTAGGATAAGCTGTGGGGTGTCAGGTTTAAGTTACTGGCAGTACTTTAGAAAAAGAAGGGGGAACATGAAGTCTGAAACCATTATTTAC
>NZ_JASKLM010000066.1:0-7838 GCF_030153625.1 Pyrococcus sp.
TTCCCCATTAAATTACATAGTTTACTCCATAGTTTATCATTTCCACATCCTATTACAAGACTACCATCTTTTGCCTTGAAAGAATCATAAGGATAAACTGATTCGTACCTGTTTCCTATCCTTTGTGGAATTTCACCTTCAATTAGATATATTTGATTAATTATTTCTAAACTTGCTACTACAGAATCTACAAGAGATACATCTACTTTTTGACCAATACCTGTTTTATCTCTGTATCTTATTGCTGCTAGAAGCCCTATAGTTACTGATAATCCAGCTAAAACATCTCCCATTGCAGTTCCTGTTCTTGTTGGTTCTCCATCTGGCCAACCAGTAGTACTCATTAATCCTCCCATAGCTTGACCTATAATGTCATAACCGGCTCTATCTTTATATGGTCCATAGTGTCCAAATCCTGATACACAACCATAAACTATGCCTGGATTAACTTCTTTTAATGTTTCGTAACCTACTCCTAACTTTTCCATTGTACCTGGTCTGTAATTTTCAATTACAATGTCTGGAACGAAGGCATCTCCACGCTTTGCTCCTGCTTTTTGAGGTGTTATTTCAGCTCCTTCTATAGTGTTTCGGAGGTGTACTACAAGTTGGCCTTCTAATTCTGATTCTTTTTCAAATCTGTATGGCTTAAAGATTTTCAAAGACTTTAGTATAGCTTTTTCTAAATTTCTGTTTCCTCTTGTATGAGTCATCTCATAGCTCTGCCTTCTATCGTATCCTTCTGGTATTTCTTCAACTTCATTAAGAATTGCATCTATTAATTCTTGTTTTTTAGTAGAACGTGGAAAACTTAACCCGAATTCTTCTTCTAGGATCCATAATAGATCTTCTTTGGTTAGTCTTGAGAGTAGAAAAGCGGGATCATAGTTGGACTCATTGACTAATCTCTCAGCTAGTTCACGTTTAGTTCCTGATTTTTTAAGTCCTGCTTCTTCAAGAAATGTTTTGAGTTCTTCTTTAGAAAAGTAGGTTTCTAAAATATCAACAAGAGTAGGTCTCATATTAGTCCCTCCTTTCTGCTTCTCATTACATATTATATCTAGCTGGAGTTTATTATTAATTATAAAAACATAAAACTTTCGGTAGTTCTCCTCTTAGAATTAGAATTTCATCGACAACTTTTTCCTTGGCTTTCTAAAGTATAGAACAGTTGAAACTCCGCTAATCCCGTGCCTACTGGGAGTATAGCCTTAGTATTCTCTAAAGAAAACACTTCCAAGAGAAAGTTGGGATTCTATGTCCCGGAGCCTATAATCTTGCTCTGTAATTTTCTCGAAGCCTTGTAATTTGTAGTATGTTCTCTTAAATATCGTGTACTAAAATGTTTGCTGGATATATAATGTTTGAAGATTTGAGAAAAGATTGAGAGAGTGTGAGTATATCCACTAAAAGCTTTGTTCACTACCCACCATAAACTACTGGAAGGATTTTCAGTACATCCCCATCTTTTAGCTGGTGATCTAGCGAAACTTTCCTTTCATTTAAGATCAAATGATGCTCTGAGGGAGATATCTTCAACATCCTAAGAATGTCTACCACTCTTGCACCTTCTTTTACCTCAACTTCCACCTCTACTCCGTGCTTTAAAGCGAGTTCACCATATAACTTGACCTTTACTTTCATCCCCAGGCACCTGAAAGAAATATAAGAAGACACTTAATACCTCTCAACTTCAATATTTAGGGGAGTTGGGTTTGCTAGATTATCACTAACTGGACAGCGTGCCTCTACTTGTTCAAGCCACTTTTTGAGTGTTTCTTCATCAGCGTCACTCTTTACTTTAATTTTGACTTTAATCTCCTTATATCCTGCCCTTTCGTTTCCTTTACCATAAAGCTTACCTGGGTTGAATACACCTTCTACCTCCACAGTTAAGTCTTCTATGTTTATCCCCATGTCCTTAGCTACCAGAGTTGCGACAATGTTAATACAGCCAGCGAGAGCTGCAAGGACATAATCGATTGGACTTGGAGCTTCTCCATTAACTTTATCCATCATTATCTCAAAGTCTCCAGCTTTGACCTTCATTTTAGTTGGGGAAAGCCTTTCTCCGACAACTTTAATTGTCATGTCTTTGTACTCCACCATAAAGATCACCGTATATTTTTTGTCAATAAAGCCTTAAAAAGCTCATTTAAACCAAAGGTTTAAAAGGAAAAATTAAAGATTTAGGCGCTTCTTAATCCTCTTAACTTCCCTTTTAGCCTCACCAATGCCTAACTCATCCAAAACTTCTTCCTTAGGAATTCCATACTCGTCGTAGCCAATTTCCTCATAATACTGCTTGACCTTTGTCTTTATATCTTCCCTGTTAGGTGCCTTTCCTTTGACAGGACCACTTGGGAGTGGTTCGTAGAATCTTGGTGGATTGTCATCGTCTTTTCTTGGATCCCAAAACACATCTGGTCCGCCTAAGAGAAGAAGTATTCTCTGAAGGTGGATGATTCTTAGGCCAACTTCATTAACCCACTGTTCCGGAGTAATGTTGAATCCACTGAGAGCATTTCCAAACTCAATTATTTTCTCAAACCCGGGCTTTGTGACGAAGTTGCATATTACCGCTGAGTCATAAAATGCTTCAACTAGCTCTCCTGTATATCCCTTTGCTGGAAGGGCTGCAGTTGAGGTGTGATCGCCCCCTTGAACCGAAACTGCATAGCTTATGTCTTTAGTATAGTCAAGTTCGCTCCTTATTCCGTGAGCTCCTACAGCAATTCCCTTCACGTGAACTGCATACTTAGTTACATCGATTCCTTTAATTTCTGAAATCTTTAGAGCTGCTCTGTAGGTTCCCTCTGCAAGTATTTTTCCTATTCCTTCTTTTTCCACTATCAGGTGCAAAAGCTTTGCAAACGCCTTTTCATCTCCCCAGTTGAGCTCAAATCCAAGGTCTTCTTTGGTTAGAATTCCTCTTTGGTAGAGCTCTGCTGCGAATCCCAAGATGTTTCCGGTGTTTATCCCATCTAAACCTAGTTCATCAACGAGGTATGAAAGGTAAACAATTTTCTCTGGCTCAAATATTCCCAGGTTTGTCCCCATATAAGCTTGAAGCTCATAATCTGGGGCATCGCTAATTGAACCTTTGTAGGGACCGTATCTTAGGTAGGAAATCTTCATACAGTTGACTGGACATCCATAGTCTGCCCAATACTTCTTTATCCACGTTCTATTCTCAAAGTTGACAACGCTTATCTCTTCATTGTCATGATACTCCTCTTGCCAGTTCCTTATCGGCTCACTTGACCGGTCATGCCCTACGCTGTATCCTCCAGCACCAGTTCCCCACTCTCTAAAGGTGGTCATTGAGAATAACTCCTTCCAGAATTCTCTGAGAAGAACTTTCATTTTTTCTTTATCATAAACTTCTGGTAAGGGCCCACTGCCCTTTGCAATAACTGCCTTAAGATTTTTACTACCCATGACGGCTCCGTAACCGCCATATCCAGCGGCGTGCATTAGCTTTGTCATTATTGCGGCAAACCGGACTTTATTTTCACCTCCTTTCCCTATGTATATCATTGCTGGCTCCTTAGGAACTCCTTTTAGCTTTTCTTTTTTCCTTATCTCTTCGTGAACCTCTTTTAAGAGGGTTTTATAGAGCTCAATTCCACCCATACCCCAGTACTTTGTTGCGTCTCTTATCTCTACAGTATCGTTGTGTATGAAGAGATATACGGGGGATTTTGCTTTACCTCTGATTATAATTCCATCGTATCCTGCAGCCTTGAGTTCTAATCCAAGTTCGCTACTTAGGACACTCCCAACTACTCCATTGCTTTCGGGAGATTTTGAAACAATGGAAGTCTTCATCCCTGGGTAATAGCCTGTTAGCGGCCCAGTTAAGATCAAAAGGAGATTTTCTTCTCCAAGAGGGTCAACTTTTTCCCACTTCTCTCCCAACTCCTTCCAAAGAATATATGTTCCTAGTCCTCTACCGCCGTAGAACTTTTTTAGAACATCTTCACTTAGTTCAACTTCCTTAACTTTTTCTCTAGTTAAGTCCACATCGAGAAGTTTTCCATTGTATGCATACATTTTCCTCACCTCAGAAATCTTCTCCAAAGACCTTTCTTGCTATATCAAGGCTTTTCTCCTGTGGATCCTTGGCAAAAGTTCTGTAAATTGGCCTGTAGTTTCCTGTAACAATCTTCAGAGCATCATGTCCTGCTTCATGACATATCTCAACACACTTTGGATTTCCACCACAGAGGTCACATATCACTACACTTCCTTTTCCTGCTGGTATCCTCGGGACTTTCCCAGGACAGGCAAGAACACATGCGCCACAGGTTATGCATTTTTCTTCATTAACGACAACAGCTCCTGTCTTTTCATCAACGCTTAGGGCATTTGTTGGACAGGCATTTACACAAGGGTAATCTGGGCATTGAACACAGGTGTGAGGAACGTTAATCCCTGGGAAGAGCTCAAATACTCGGATTCTTGAGGCCTCTGGCCATATAATTCCCTCATGTTCCAGAGAACAGGTGACTTCACATAGCCTACATCCACTACATTTGTCTGGAGTTATTAGAATCCATATCCTTTCTTGAACTTCTTCGCTCATATTATATCACCAGGAATATAGTTGGGAGTTAGTTCATATAAAGATTATTGAAACCTTCAAATATAATTCTAAACATAAAAAGTGTTGTTTTTAACATATTTTTTAAACCTCAACTTTTTCAAGAATTCTGCCTTTTTAATTCTCCCTATCTCTTGACATGCTTGATATCCATACCTTTATACAAATGTCTACTGGGACTCTCATTTATTTCCGACTTTCTTTTGAATGTTTCCCATTATTTCAACTTTAATGTTGTCAATTAGCAGTGCGCCAAAGTGAGATCAGATTTTATCACTTTCTTTAAATTTAACTGGCTCAATTACGAATTCAGAAAATAGCTCTTCAATTTTGCATGCTCCCTCCTTATTGGTCTGAATATCGATGTCGTGAGGCTCAATGGGAACGCCTTGCAGTGCAAAACCTAAGCTTCCTGTAATAGTCCACTTCACATCTGTTTTACTAGGCTTATCATAAATCTTGTAAAGAACTTTGAGGTGTGCTTGAGGAATCATAATTAAGTGCTTAAAGCTTTTTGGTGTCTCTGAGAAATTAGCTGAGATATGAGAGTTGAAGAAGTGGATAAAAAAGCCAGCTATGAACTTTAGGTTTGTAAAGTTTTTTATAGGTAAAATATCTAAGATGTTCTTGGGTGATAATTATGACGTTTGATAAAGAGGCACTAAAGAAGATTAGAGAGGAAGAGAAGCGCTGGGAAGAGACTACTGTGAAGAAGTTCCTCGAAAAAGCTCCTGAGAGGAAAGAAAAGTTCATGACGGATGATGGATTTGAAATTAAGAGGGTATACACTCCAGCTGATCTTGGCGAAGATTGGGATTACATGGAAAAGCTTGGTTTCCCAGGGGAGTACCCCTTCACAAGAGGAGTTTATGCAACGATGTACAGAGGTAGAATATGGACAATGAGGCAGTATGCTGGATATGCTACAGCGGAAGAGTCAAACAAAAGGTACAAGTACCTCTTAAGCCAAGGGCAGACTGGGTTAAGCGTAGCCTTTGACTTACCAACTCAACTCGGTTATGATTCAGATCATCCCTTGGCCGAGGGAGAAGTTGGGAAGGTAGGGGTTGCTATAGATTCACTCTGGGATATGGAGATACTATTTGATGGAATACCCTTAGATAAAGTATCTACATCGATGACAATTAACGCAACTGCGGCCAACTTGCTGGCAATGTATATTCTAGTGGCCGAAAAGCAGGGTGTTCCTCAACATGTTCTTAGGGGAACTGTTCAGAACGACATCTTGAAGGAGTATATTGCGAGAGGAACTTACATATTCCCACCTCAGCCTAGCATGAGGCTTACAACTGATATAATCATGTATTGTGCTGAGAATGTTCCAAAGTGGAACCCGATAAGCATTAGCGGTTACCACATCAGAGAGGCTGGAGCAAACGCAGTCCAGGAAGTTGCATTCACTCTTGCAGATGGTATAGAATACGTAAAAGCAGTAATCGAGAGGGGAATGGATGTAGATAAGTTTGCTCCAAGGTTGAGCTTCTTCTTTGCGGCACACAACAACTTCCTCGAGGAGATAGCTAAGTTTAGGGCTGCTAGAAGATTGTGGGCTTACATTATGAAAGAATGGTTCAACGCTAAGAATCCCAGGTCAATGATGCTTAGGTTCCACACTCAGACAGCTGGTTCAACTCTAACAGCTCAGCAACCAGAGAATAACATTGTTAGAGTTGCAATCCAAGCTCTAGCCGCAGTATTGGGAGGAACTCAGAGTCTGCACACCAACAGCTATGATGAGGCACTCTCGTTGCCGACTGAGAAGAGTGTAAGAATAGCCCTAAGAACTCAACAGATTATAGCTTACGAAAGTGGTGTTGTTGATACTGTGGATCCCCTGGGAGGTGCCTATTACATTGAGTGGCTTACAGACCACATCTATGAAGAGGCACTCAAATACATTGAGAAGATCCAGAAGATGGGTGGAATGATGAGAGCAATAGAGAGAGGTTACATCCAAAAGGAGATTGCTGAGGCAGCATACAAATATCAGAAAGAGATTGAAGAGGGTAAGAGGATAATTGTCGGAGTTAATGCATTCGTAACTGACGAGCCAATAGAGGTCGAAATTCTAAAGGTTGATCCAAGCATTAGAGAGAAGCAGATTGCAAGGTTGAAGAAGCTGAGAAGTGAAAGAGACAACAAGAAGGTTCAGGAGACCTTAGATAAGCTTAGAAATGCAGCTGAAAAAGAAGATGTGAACTTAATGCCATACATTATTGAGGCCCACAAGCACTTAGCAACTCTCCAAGAGGTTACTGACGTACTAAGAGAAGTTTGGGGTGAATACAGGGCTCCCCTTATCTTCTGATCTCTCTTCTTAGTTTTTTCTTTGTCAAGTTTTCAAACATTTTTGTTCAGTTCAAGTATTGGGTAATCGAAAAATATTTTAATGACATATGTTTTATTATGATGAGAGAATATATCTCATTGAAGGTGATAAAGATGGAGGAGTTTATACTCAGACTTAGGGATAAATTCACGAAGGAAATGTTGTGGTTGTATATACTAAAATTGCTCAAAGACAGGCCAATGTATGCGTATGAAATCAGAAACAAGTTAAAAAAGAGATTTGGCTTTGAACCAGCTACAGTGAGTTCATATGTGGTTTTATATAGGTTAGAAGAGGGAGGCTATGTAACCTCTGAATGGCACGAAAGTGAAGCAGGAAGACCTTCAAGAAAGTACTATAGACTTACAGAAAAAGGAGAAAAGTTGTTGGAAAAGGGAATAGAAACAATAGAGAATGTTTTAAACATGCTGAAGTCGTAATCAGCGTCCTCCTCCTCTTGGTTCTTTAGCTTTTGGCCTTAGCCTCTTGTATCCGCACTTTCTGCACTTTTTTGCTCCCCATGGGTTAGTTGCTCCACATCTTAAGCACACGTACTTTTTGAATATTCTGGCCTCTGCTTCTGGGAACCTCGCCATCTTTAACCACCTGGCTAAAAGTTGAGACGCACTTTTTTAAAGTTTGCTTTCCTAAAAGGGATATATGATAGGGAAAGTTGCTTTGTTATTATTTGGATTGGGAGTGGGACTTGTGATTATAACAAAGAATTTAATTGCCCTTTTAATTCCTTCCCTAGGAATCCCCATATATTTTTCGTATATTGCCATGATACTGTCAGGATAACTGGGGCATCACCTCTTGAAGCCACTCAGTCACATCACCAGGCGGACAACCAAACCGAGAATGAAACCTAACAAAATTATA
>NZ_JASKLM010000024.1:0-27918 GCF_030153625.1 Pyrococcus sp.
GAAGTAAGCATTAGCCTCATTGGCAACAGCCTTAGCCAGCAAAGTCTTACCAGTCCCAGGAGGACCATACAACAAAACACCCTTCGGAGGCTCAATACCCAATCTTTCAAACAATTCTGGATGCTTCAAGGGCAATTCAACCATTTCCCTAATCTTCTCTATTGCTTCTTTTAGACCACCAATGTCCTCATAGGTGACTTCAGGAACTTTCTCCTCTCTGACCTCAACCGCTTGCGGAAGTACTTCAACTTCAGTATTGTAAGTTATTTGCACTATTCCTCTGGGAACTGTACTTACAACTACAAACTTCAGCTCTCCAAAGCCCATGGACATCTCAAAGAATCCTCTGAATATCTCGTCAAATGGTGTTCCTGTGTAAAATTCACTTCTTCCACTTGCCACTACAATGTCTCCTTTTACCACGGGTCTTCCCAGGAGGTTGTTTTTAACTAGGTCTCCTGGAATCTGGATATATACTCCCTTTTGGGCAGGAGCTAAAACAACTTTTTTTGCCTCTTTAACTTCAGCTCTCCTAATTGTTACGTAATCTCCAATGCTAACTCCAGCATTCTTTCTAATGTAGCCGTCCATTCTAACTATATCCAACCCCCTATCGTCTGGGTGGGCGTTTGCCACTATTGCTGCAGTAATTCTATTTCCTTCAATTTCTACAATGTCCCCAGGTTCGACTCCAAGCATTCTCTGATATTTCTTATCAAATCTTACAATACCTCTTCCAACGTCCCACTTAAGAGCTTCAGCTACTCTAAGCTTAATTTCTTCTTTTCTCTCTTCTCCCCTTCCAATTATCATGATATCACCCCTTACCCTTTTTCTTCTTTTGAAGCTCTATAGCCTCTTCAATTGTGAGGTTACCAAGAGCTACTTCTTTAGCAAGTTCAGACGAAATGGTAATTTTACCTCCACTCACAATCCTACTTTGAGCTTTTATATTCTCTATTTCTCCCTTGGTAACTTTGTCACCCCTTATTAACTCTTTTATTGTCATTTCCCTTCCCTCTCTAAGCCCTATGTTTATTGAAGCTACTATGTCCTGAATAGCCCAAGCTTCAACCCCTCCGACTCTTGGAGTTGTCCCCCTTTCATTTACAAGTATTATGGGATAATTCTCTCCTAATACCTTCGCCAATGATTTGAGCATTAAGATCCTGTGTCTCTTAGCCCCATGCCCAATTTTTATCTTTGCTCCTGGGTATTTTTCTAGGAGCTGGATAATGATATCTACATCTTTTGGGCTCTTTAGGTGATATACTTCCAAAACCCTATTGTCAGCAACAACACTAACTCCAGGCCGCTCTCCTGGGTCTATGGCTATGAAAACGGATTTGAACCTCTTTTTTCCTTCAAGAAACAGCAAAAGTTCATCTATGAAAGTCTCATCCCTAACTATTATTTTGTTTGGGAACTTTATCTTGTCAAAGTCTTTCTCTCCTGTTAGAATAACTTCTACGTCGAAGGGTATTTCATCTGTGGGGGTTAGACTATAAAATGGTATCTTATGCTCCTTGAGAACCTTTGATGCTAAATAGTACACTCTTGGGTCACTTGTCATTATCGCAATTCGCATCAATAAAAGGAAATAATTAATAGGTTAAAAAAGATAATGGAAAAAGAGGCTACTCCTCGGGTCTTGGAAGTATTGCTTCAACTCCTAAGACTTTCCACATTGCTTTTACTTGGTTCCTAAGCTCTTCAATGGCCTCTGGTCTCTTGAAGAGGTGCTTGAATCTTCCTTGGAGCTTGAGGTACTCCTCGATTGGCTTCTTGAACTCTATTCTAACGACTCTGTTGCCTTCCTTGTAAACCTTAGCTCCTCCTCCTGGGGGCTGTATCTTAATGTTCCAGATGTCACCATTTTCAATCTCGAAGAGTGGCCATATACCTGTTTCTATGGCTAGCCTTGCTATCTCAACGCCTTTTTCCAGTGGACTTCTCCATCCTGTCGGACAAGTACAGAGGACTTGAACGAATGCTGGCCCGTCAATCTTGCCTGCTTTCTTTATCTTTCTCACGAAGTCAAGTGGATTTCCTATGCTTGCAGTTGCTACATAGGGAATTTGATGAGCGGCTGCAATAAGTGCTACCCACTTCTTTGGCTTGTCTTCACCTACTGAATACTTTCCGGGAGGTGAAGTTGTGGTCCATGCTCCATATGGTGTTGATGAAGACCTCTGAATTCCAGTGTTCATGTAAGCCTCATTGTCATACATAAGGTAGAGAACATTGTGCCATCTTTCGAGCATTCCAGAGAGGGCTTGGAGTCCTATATCAGCTGTACCACCATCTCCACCTATTGCCAATATCTTACCTTTCCTTCCAAGCTTCTTCCATGCAGCTTCAATACCACTCGCTACGGCTGCAGCGTTTTCAAAAGCTACGTGAATCCAGGGGGCCTTCCATGCTGTATATGGGAATACAGCTGACACTACTTCCATACAGCCAGTTGCGTGAGCTATTGCGAAGGCGTTTGGATCTCCATATTTCTCTTCCATAGCTTCACTAAGAGCCTTGGTAGCTAACCTTAGAGCAGTAGCACACCCACAACCTGCACATGCGGCATGACCAGGAGCCCAATATTCACGGGTAGTTATTGGGGGCTTTCTAACTGCCATCTCAATCACCTCACTTCACAAGTTCCCATCTTAATCCAATCCAGTTAATTGGATTCTCAACTTTACCTTCCTTGAGTGCCTTCTCTGCAATTTCCAGGGCTTCGTCAAGCTGGTTGAAGGTTACATCTCTTCCACCTAGGCCAACTATGAAGTCGACCATTAGTGGCTTTTCGCTCTCGTTGATGAGAGCTGCTGATGCATCCGTAAAGACTGCACCATAAAGGCCGATTGTGATGTTCTTCTCTAGGAATGCGAGAACCTTTGCCTTCTTTGCTAGTTCTCTTATCTCTTCTACTGGGAATGGCCTATAAACGGTTATCTTTGCTGCACCGACTTTGTAACCTTCCTCTCTCTTCTTGTCTATCCACTCTTTAAGGGTTCCAGCCAGTGAACCCATTGTTACGAAGATTATGTCTGCATCCTCTGTCTTGTACTCCTCAATCTTCTGGTACTTTCTTCCGAACTTCTTCTCGAATTCTGCAAATGCTTCGTCTATTACCTTCTTTGCTCTCTCCATAGCCTCCCAAACTGTGTATCTGCTCTCCATATAGTGGGCCGGGAATGCAAGGCTTCCTTGAGTTATAGGCCTTGCGGGATCAATATATGCGTGCTTGGGCTCGTATTCTCCTAGGAATTCATCAACAACCTCTTGGTCTGGGATTTCTACTGGTTCAACTGTATGGGTTAGGATGAATGCATCGAATCCAACCATGGCTGGAAGGAGGACTCTTTCATCTTCTGCAACTTTGTAAGCTATTAGGATCAAGTCTAGAGCCTCTTGGTTGTTTTCTGCATAGAACTGCATCCATCCAGTATCTCTTTGGCTAATTGTGTCTTGCCAGTCATTCCAGATGTTAATTGGAGCTGACAAAGCTCTGTTACCAATTGCCATTACAATTGGCAATCTCATGCCAGCAGCAATGAATAGAATTTCGTGCATTAAAGCCAAACCTTGAGAGGCTGTTGCTGTGAAGGTTCTAACACCTGCAGCAGCCGCACCTACACATGCTGAAATTGCTGAGTGCTCACTTTCAACTTTAATAAACTCTGCGTCTAGTTCACCATTTGCCACGAATTCACTAATCTTCTCGGGTATTAGGGTTGAAGGTGTAATTGGGAATGCTGCTATAACCTTTGGTTTAGCCAACTTAGCAGCCCAAGCAGCGGCTTCATTAGCCTTCATAACTTTCCTAATTGGCATCTAAACCACCTCACTTAACTTCTCTAACCATTTCAATGGCTTTTGTTGGACACTCATTAGCACAGATTCCACAACCCTTACAATAGTCGTAGTCAAAAACTGGGTAACCTTCTTCATCTAGGTATATTGCAGGCTCTGGACAGTAGATGTAGCAGAGATAACACCTTACACACTTGTCCCTGTTGAACTCTGGCTTAAAAACTCTCCAAGATCCAGTTTTATTAATGACGCTACTTCCTGGAATGTAGACTATTGCTCCGGGTGTCATTTTTTCACTTAACTCTTTTTGGGCTCTTTCTATATCGGCCTTAAACGGACTTTCAGCCATATTTACCACCTCGAGTGAGTTTTCAAAATAAAAATTTAAGCATATAGGTCATCCAAAGACCTCGGCAAGCTTCTTTAGCCTTTCCCATTCTTCCAATACCCATTTTTGAAGTGTCTCAATATCTTCTTTTGTCATGTATTTAAATCTTCCCTGGAGCTTCAGGAATTCTTCAATTGGCTTTGGTTCTTTTTTGGGATTTGGCATATTAATCTTATACTTGCCATTTTCATATTCGAAGAGTGGGAAGTATGCAGTTTGAACTGCCAAGCGTGCAATTTCTATTGACTTGTCTGTTGGTGCTCTCCACCCAGTGGGACAGGGAGCGAAGAGCTGGATGAAACTTGGACCTGAAATCTTTTGAGCCTTCTTAAGTTTTCTAATGAAGTCCTCAGGATAAGCTATACTGGCAGTTGCGGCATATGGAATTCTATGGGCAATTACAATGTCAATAACCTTCTTCTTATGCCTCTTCTCTAGGAAGTGTCTCCTTCCTCCTGGGGTATTTGTGGTCCATGCTCCATATGGAGTTGATGAAGACCTCTGAATTCCAGTATTCATGTAGGCCTCATTATCGTACATTATGTACACCGCATCGTGACCTCTCTCCAAGAATCCAGAGAGGGCTTGAAGACCAATGTCGGCAGTACCACCGTCTCCTGCCCATCCAACGACCATTATCCCGTCTTCTCCCTTTACCTTGTATCCCATAGCCTTTAGTGCAGCTTCAATTCCACTTATCACCGCTCCTGTTGTTTCAAAGGCTGTGTGGAATAAGTTAGCATCTATTGCGGAGTAAGGCCAGGGACCAGCTATGATGGTCGAACAACAAGCTGGAATTACTAGGATGGTCTTTTTTCCATAAGCTTTCAGCACATATCTAAGTCCGAGGGAAGCCCCACATCCCTGGCAAGCGGTATGGCCAGCATAAAAGTGCTCTTCAAACGGGATCGTTACCCTCTTCTTAATATTCTCGGGAACTTCCATAACTCTCACCTCTTAAGATGGTACCAAACAACTTCTTTATCCACTTTTCCACTCTCAATGACTTTCTTCATATCATCTGCTATTGCCTTAATGTCTTTTACAGTAACATCCCTTCCTCCAAGGCCAACTATATAGTTCTTCATCAATGGGTGAGCTGAAGAGTTATAGAGCGCGCCCTTGCTCTCCGTGAAGAGAATTCCCTCTTGTCCAAAGGAGAAGTTTCTATCAAGAACGGCTATTCCCTTAACGCTCTCCGCAATTTCTACTAGCTCTTCCTTCGGGAATGGTCTAAACCATCTAACTTTTGCGTATCCTACTTTATAACCTTCTTTTCTTAAGAGGTCGACTGCTTCCTTTACGGTACCCATTAGGGAACCCATACCCATAAATACGAAGTCTGCATCATCGATGTAGCCTGTCTCAATCATTTGACTATAGTCTCTACCAAAGCGCTCTCCAAATTCTTTTCCGACTTCCTTAATGACTTTTTTGGCCTCTTCATGAGCCTTAGCTAACTTATATCTAAACTCATAGTAATCGTTTGGTGTTGCAAGGGCTCCTACCGCTATGGGCTCATCGAAGTTTGCTAAGCTATACAAGGGCTTCCTTGGTGGTAAAAACTCGTCAACAAGTTCCTGTGGAATCATTTCAACGACGTCATATGTGTGGCTGAGAATAAATGCGCTCTCAACTACCATTGCGGGAACGTTGACTGTCTCTGCAACTTTGTATGCCATTAGGACACCGTCGTAAACTTCTTGGTTGTTTTCAGCGTAGAACTGCATCCACCCAGTGTCTCTTTGTGAGAGAGAATCAGTTTGATCATCCCACACACTCCAAGGTGGAGCCATTGCTCTGTTTACATCAACCATAACAATTGGAAGCCTTGCTCCAGCAGCCTAATGAAGCATTTCATGCATTAGAGCTAATCCCTGAGCAGAAGTTGCAGTAAATGTTCTAGCTCCAGTAGCCGATGCGCCTATAC
The DNA here is from genome assembly GCF_030153625.1 of Pyrococcus sp. Taxonomy (NCBI): domain Archaea; kingdom Methanobacteriati; phylum Methanobacteriota; class Thermococci; order Thermococcales; family Thermococcaceae; genus Pyrococcus; species Pyrococcus sp. The sequence goes on from NZ_JASKLM010000024.1 coordinate 6,132, forward strand.
AAGCTGCCATAGCAGAGTGCTCGCTTTCGACGGGTATATATTGAATGTCAGCCTCACCATTGGCTATAAACTCTGCAATTTTTTCAATGATGCTGGTTTGAGGGGTAATAGGATAAGCGGCAACAACTTGAACTCTCGCATGAAGGGCTGCATAAGCTGCAGCATAGTTGCCACTCACAACTTTTCTAATTGGTTTATATTCCATTTTCCCACCTCACTACTTTTCTTCCTTAATCATTGTAATTGCTTTAGTTGGGCACTCATTAGCACAGATTCCACAACCCTTACAATAGTCGTAGTCAATTGCAACGTATCCGTCGGGTTTTATGTAAATTGCAGGCTCTGGACAGTATTTCCAACAAATATAACATTTTACACATTTCTCTTCATTAACAACAGGCTTAAATGTTCTCCAATCTCCGGTGGGGTTAACCAAAGTAGTTCCGAGGCTTATAGGAGCTTCAGGGTACTCGTCAACAGATTTTAGAACTATAGGTTTTGCTTCTTCTTTGGTTTTTCCAAATAGAGTGTTCACAACTTCTCACCTCATCAAATATTGGAAAGAAAGAGGTTAAAGCTCAAATACTTCTGTTTTTTCGTAAGCTTCTCTTGCAGCCCTTGCGTTCTTTTCACCAAGCTCCCCAGAGAATGTGTCTTTGATGGCTTCCTCTATGCTCTCAATCTTGACTAGCCCTGTGGCCTTTGCAACAGCTCCCAATATGGCAGTATTCGTAATGGGCAATCCAAGAATTTCAAGAGCTATCGTAGTTGCATCAACTATAGCGAGCTTCTTTGGCTTTTTCTTTAACTTTTCGAGAACTTCTTCTTTGCTCTTTTCTGTATTCACTATGACAATTCCCTCATCTTTAAGACCAGCAGTTACGTCTACAGCATCTAAGAGAGAGGGATCTAGCACAACAACAACGTCGGGTTCATAAATTTGAGTCTTTATCCTAATTGGTTTGTTGTCTATCCTTGTGAAAGCTGTTACTGGAGCTCCTCTTCTTTCAACTCCAAAGAATGGGAAAGCCTGCACGTATTTACCTTCTAGAAACGCTGCTTCAGCAAGAATGTTTGCAGCGGTAACTGCACCTTGACCTCCTCTACCGTGAAAGCGAACTTCTATCATCTTCAAACCTCCTTAAAATTTTTGAATTTAATTACGGGCATTTTTGGTTAAAGAAAATTAGTTTATTTAATTTTCGGTGTGTCCCGAAAACTTTCACGTCAATTGCAAAACCCTTGGTTTACAATATTAATATTGTTTTATCGACGATGAACGAAATAAAGTTAAGCTTTTACCGAAAGTCTTTTATAACTCCTCCTTTTTCTAGTAGGTGACACAGTAATTCCCAGGGGGAGGTTAAATGAGAAAGGTAATGAAGCCAATGAAAGACGTTGGTATTGTTGGGTATGGAGCATACGTGCCAATGTATAGGATAAGGAATGAAGAAATAGGAAGAGTATGGGGGGTCTCAAGCTTTCCGATAGAAGAAAAGGCTGTACCTGGGCTTGATGAAGACGCTATAACGATAGGAATAGAAGCTGCTAGAAACGCCTTAAAGAGAGCTAAGATAGATCCTCAAAAAATAAGGGCCATTTGGTTTGGTACTGAAAGTAAGCCCTATGCAGTAAAGCCTTCAGCTACAATAATAGCTGAAGCTATTGGTGCAACTCCAGATCTTGAAGCTGCTGATTTTGAATTCGCTTGTAAGGCTGGCACTGAGGCTCTGCAAGCTGCCATAGGTTTTGTAGGTTCGGGCATGGCTGAGTATGCAATAGCCATAGGTGCTGACACTGCCCAGGGAAGGCCCGGAGATCACTTAGAGTTCACAGCTGGGGCAGGAGGAGCAGCTTTCATTGTGGGAGAAAAGAGCAATGAGAGTGTAGCATATTTTGAGGGGAGCTACTCTTACGTTACAGACACTCCCGATTTCTGGAGAAGGCAACATGAACACTACCCCAGGCATGGAAACAGGTTTACTGGGGAGCCAGCATACTTCCACCATATAATTAATGCAGCCAAGACCCTTATGGAAGAGTTAGGCCTTAAGCCAAGTGACTTTGATTATGCAGTATTTCACCAACCAAATGTAAAGTTCCCATTGACAGTTGCTAAGATTCTTGGGATTCCTAAAGAGAAAGTTCTACCGGGATTGCTAACAGGGAGAATAGGAAATACATACAGCGGTGCAACAATGGTTGGAGTTTCTGCTGTTTTGGACATAGCAAAGCCCGGGGATAGAATTCTCTGGGTCTCGTTTGGTTCTGGAGCAGGAAGCAATGCATTTAGTATAGTTGTTCAGGATGCCATAGAGGAGAAGAGAGATTTAGCGCCAAAAGTTGAGGATTATGTGAAGAGGAGAAAAGTCATTGATTACGCTCTCTATGCAAAGGCTAGAAGAAAGTACATCTTGTAGAGGGGTGGGAGATATGAGAAAAGCAATAATAGTTGGAGTTGGAATGACTCCTGTTGGAGAACATTGGAGGTCTTCTCTTAGGGATTTAGCCGTCGAAGCAATTTTAAACGCGATGGATGATGCGGGAATTGACAAAGTTGATTCTCTATATGTTGGTAACATGGCATCTGGTTCATTCGTAGAGCAAGAAAACCTGGGAGCATTAATAGCTGATTGGGCTGGATTGGGGAATATTCCTGCCGTTAAAATTGAAGCTGCTTGTGCTTCTGGTGGAGCTGCAGTTCAAGAAGGTGCTAAAGCTGTGCTTAGTGGTCTTGAAGATGTAGTTTTAGTCGTTGGAGTAGAGAAGATGACAGATGCTTGGCCTAGTGATGCTACGAGATACTTGGGATATGCCGCTGATGCTGAGTGGGAGCTCTTCCATGGTGCCAGCTTTGTAGCTTTGAATGCTCTTATAATGAGACTTTACATGAACACTTACGGGTATAAGGAGGAGGATTTGGCACTATTTGCAGTTAATGCTCACGCAAATGGTGCAAAGAATCCCTATGCAATGTTTAAGAAGCCAATAACAGTTGAAACAGTTATGAAGAGTCCCTACATTGCTGATCCACTTAAGCTCTTCGATGCATCTCCAGTTTGTGACGGTGCTGCAGCAGTTATAATTACCACACCAGAGAAGGCTAAAGAGCTTGGTATTCCAAAGGACAAATGGATTGAGATTGCAGGAATGGGAAGGGCTATTGACACAATAAATCTGGCCAATAGAGAAGATTTCCTAACTTTAAAAGCAGCTACAATTGCAGCAGAAAGAGCTTATAAGATGGCCGGAGTTAAGCCTGAGGATGTTGACTTCTTTGAGGTCCACGATGCATTTACAGTTATGGCAGCATTAAGTCTAGAGGCGCTGGGAGTTGCAAAGAAGGGCGAAGGAGCTAAACTCGCAATTGAGGGTCAAATAGCAATTGACGGGGATTATCCAATCCAAACAATGGGTGGATTGAAAGCAAGAGGTCACCCAGTAGGAGCTACTGGGGTTTATCAGGTTGTAGAGGCTGTTCTCCAGCTAAGAGGAGAGGCTCCTGATGGGATTCAAGTTCCCGATGCTGAAGTGGGATTAACTCAGAATATTGGAGGTACTGGATCAAATATCACCGTTACTGTTTTGAGGAGGGTCTGAAATGGGGAAGCCGATGCAGGTTTCCAGGTATTGGAGACACTTTAGGGAGAAATACAGACTTATAGGTGGAAAGTGTGAAAATGGCCACCTTCTATTCCCCAAGAGACCAATCTGCCCAATTTGTGGAAGTAGAAACATTGAAGAATTTCAGTTTAGTGGAAAGGGGAAAGTTATAACATGGACTATAGTCAGAAACCCTCCAAGTGGCTTTGAGTACTACAAACCCTACCCATTGGCTTTAGTTCAGCTTGAGGAAGGGCCCGTTGTATTGGCTCAACTTACAGACGTAGAGCCTGAAGAAATCAAAGAAGGAATGGAAGTGGAGATGGTAACAAGAAAGATCAGAGAATTTGACGAAGATGGGCTAATTCTCTATGGATATAAGTTTAGACCCATCATAAAGAGTGAGTAACTTTTTAAACTTTCACTTTATTCCTTTTTTGATGTCTTCAGTTCTTATTGTTGCATTGGGAAATGAAGTCATGGGAGACGATGGAGTAGGGATTAAAATCGGGAGAGAATTGAAAAGGCAAGGGTACAAAGTAGAAGAACTTGGAACTGATATTTTCTCTCTCATGAGGGTTTATAACGGGGAGAATAAAGTAATTATAGTAGATGCTGTTCTTGGAGAGATCCCAGGTAAGGTCGTCTACTTTAAAGGAGAGGATATTTTCAAGAAGTTAAGGGCAGAAATTAGAAGTGCTCACTTTATGGGGGCAGTTGAGGGGTTAAAATTACTGTTAGAGGTTGACGAAAGACTTAAGAACGCTGAACTTCATTTTGTTGGGGTTACGATAAAGGAACCAAAATTGGGCCTAGAGTTAAGTGAAGAAGTTAAGCGAGCAATTCCAAGAGCTATGGAACTAATATTGTCAATAATTAGGGAAGGTGAGTAAGGTGAATATTTTAATCCCGCTCCTCCTGGGAATTATTATTGGGTACATTCTTAGAGAAAGGAGGAAGAAAATTGATACGGAACTTCTTATGAGTGTATCTGTTCTTGTTTTAATCTTCCTAATGGGAGTGAGAACTGGGAATGTTAAAATAGATGCGACTAAAGTCTTGCTTTACTCTATAGCAATTATGATATCAACTATAGCAGGTAGCTTAATCTTTGCAAAGATATTTTGGAGGGAGAAATCATGAAATTCATGATTCTATCCCTGATAAGCTTCACTATGGGGTGGATTGGAGGAAAAGTTGGAATTAAAGCCGGGAACTTATACGAGTGGGCCTTGTATGTTTTGATTTTTGTAATTGGCCTAGAAATTGGATTAAACGGTAGAATTAGCGAACTTAGGGACAAATTTAATGCAAAAATACTGCTAATGCCCTTACTCACATTAATGGGCTCCATGGTGGGAGGAGTTCTAATTGGAATAATCCTCACGATACCCATAAGATGGAGTGTCGCCATAGCATCTGGAGTGGGATGGTACTCCCTTACAGGCCCAGTTTTGGCTAAATATTCAGAATTTTATGGAGTAGTTGGTTTTCTTGCAAACTTTTTGAGGGAAATTTTTACTGTGCTGTTTTACCCCACCATTGCCAGAATAGTTGGAAAAGAAGTAGCCATAAGTATTGGGGGAGCAACAACAATGGACTCTACGCTGCCGGTTATAGTGAAGTTCGGAGGAAGAGACGTCATGATAATTGCCTTTGTTCATGGTTTTATCTTAAGTTTAATAGTTCCAATTCTTACTCCAACCCTAGCATCTCTAGCTGCGAGGGGATAATATGAGGGTCCCACTTCTCATTCTCCTATTTCTTGTACTTACTTCTGGTTGCATAGCCCCCTCAACTCCTTCTTTCACCCAAACACCTACTTGTTTAGAGCAAGAAAAGGATCTCAACAAAGCAATTAAATGCTACTTAGAGGATCCAAGAGAAATTAAAGCCCTAACAAATTTATCCAAATCTCTTAAAGGTCCCAATGAAGAGTGGACAATATGGAATATCTTAAAGTGGGAAGAAGAAAACCTCAAATATGATGACAACAAACCAACAAACTACATTCTTAGGCCAAGCGAATTCTTAGTAAAAAGAAAAGGGGTTTGCACAGATTACACCGTTCTTACCCTTGGGCTTCTCTTAACTTTAAATTACTCCCAAGTTGGCTTTATGATAGTGCACTATGCTGAAAGTACAACTCTCCATTCTACTGCAATTGCTAATGTTTCAGGAACTCTATTTGTTTTAGATCAGAAGCTTCCACCTTTAGATTTAGGAAGTTATATTGTAGAGAGTGGAAAAGCCGGAAAACTCATAACACAGGGAGAGCTTTATTATGTGAGTAAATCTAACGGAAGTATTATCATTGAAGGACCAACAATTCTAGGAGCTAATGATTTCATTAGGCAGGACTATAAAATTGATGAGCAAGAACTAAAAAGCATTGAAATTGCTCTAAAAACTATGATAGCGCAGAAAAGCAAGTTATCTCAAGTTTATGAACTTAAATATTCACTTCCCAGGGGGTTTAAGGAGCGGAGAGCCTGGATACTTAAAATTCCCAGGTTTAGAGTTATCTATAATCCTATTTTTAAGGAGCAATATTTGGAGACAATTATCTACCATATCTTAGAAGACGAAGAAATTAAAGAGCACATTAAAACTGCAAGAGGGTTTTACTTGGAAGTTACAATGGAACAAGAAGACTTAATAATCAAATTCTACTTAGCAAAATAGGGATATCTATGAGGGTCACAACAAAGATTGGGGATAAGGGAACTACTAGGCTTTATACAGGAGATGAAGTATGGAAGGATTCTCCCATTATTGAAGCAAATGGGACACTAGATGAACTAACAAGCTTCCTTGGAGAGGCCAGGCACTACGTGGATAAAGAGTTCCAACAAATTATAGACAAGATCCAAGAAGATTTGTACAAGATAATGGGAGAGATTGGGAGCAAGGGAAAGATTCAGGGAATTTCTAAGGAAGATGTAGAGTGGATCGAATCTTTAATAAAAACTTACGTGGAAAAAATAGAAATAAGAAGCTTTGTTCTCCCAGGAAGCACGCTTTCAAGTGCAAAACTCGATATATGCAGAACAATAGCAAGAAGAGCTGAGAGAAGATTGGCCACAGTTTTAAGGGAGTACGGACTAGGAAAGCTATCTCTCATTTATGTAAATAGACTAAGTGACCTCCTATATTTAATGGCTAGGTATATCGAAATTAAAGAAGGAAAGCTGAGGGAGGTAAAGAGATGAAGGTCATAGGAATATTAGGAGGGATGGGCCCTTTAGCTACGGTGGAGCTTTTTAAGAGGATTGTGGAAAAAACACCCGCTAAGAGGGATCAGGATCATCCCAAAATAATCATTTACAATAATCCCCAAATTCCAGATAGAACAGCCTACATTTTAGGAAGGGGAGAAGATCCAAGACCACAACTCATATGGACGGCTAAAAAATTGGAAAAATGTGGAGCAGATTTCATAGTAATGCCTTGCAATACTGCCCATGCCTTTATTGATGACATTAGGAGGGAAGTTGGCATTCCAGTGATAAGTATGATTGAAGAGACTGCAAAGAGAATAGCCTCCCTGGGAATAAAGAAGGCAGGTTTACTAGCCACCACAGGGACTATAGTAAGTGGTGTGTACCACAAAGAGCTCGAGAAGTATGGACTTGAAATTCTAACTCCCACTGAAGAAGAACAAGAGTTAGTCATGAAGGGGATTTACGAAGGCGTAAAAGCTGGTAATTTAGATCTTGGAAGAAACCTTCTTCTTCAAATTGCGAGGATTTTAGAAGAGAGAGGGGCAGAGGCAATAATTGCGGGATGTACAGAAGTTAGTGTAGTTATAAAAGAAAGCGACCTTAGAGTTATGCTGATAGATCCTATGAATGTTATAGCAGAAGTTGCAGTAAAGATGGCATTAGAAGAATGAGGATGGTGGGGGCGCGGGGATTTGAACCCCGGTCCGCGGGTTTCTCCGGCCCTCGGGGCTCCAAAGGTTCATCACGCCCCGAGGTCAGCAAACCCGCCTATCCTCATGGCCTCTGGAGCCCGCGATGATGGACCAGGCTACACCACGCCCCCACTCGATTAACTTTTAGTTTTCGATGAACTTATAAGCTTTACTCCTTCTACATCTCACAGCTTAACGATGAGAAGAAAATCTAAAGGTGGTGAAAGTGAACAGAGAAAAGGCAATAGTGATTCAAGGATTGCGAGGGAGAGTGGGAAAAGTTAAGAGGAGGTCAACGGCGAGAAGAAACATGATATTTCTTGCTATAGCAATGTTCTTTGCTAATATATCTTGGGGAATAGCTTTTCCGTACCTAGGTGTTTATATGAGGATTATTGGAGGGAGCGTATTCCTTGTTGGACTTTTGAGCGTGATATTTAACATTACCTCCACAGTGTTTCAATATCCTTTTGGATATCTTTCAGATAGAACTGGAAAAAGAAAACCCTTCATAGCCCTGGGAATTTTATCCTCTGGAGGAACTTATGCATTAATAGCATTCATATCTAGTCCAATCCTCTTACTAGGATTAAGAGGACTTCAAGGGGCTTTAAGTGCTTCCCTTTCTCCAGCTCATTCTGCTCTAATTTCTGAACTTGCTACAAGGGTAGGCTCGGCTTTTGGGTTTTTTAACTTTGTTGAAAACCTTGGATATATGGTAGGGAACTTTCTTGGAGGCTTTATTGTCCAATATCTTGACATTAAAAGTGCATTCTTCATAGCTTCAGCTTTTTCTCTACTTTCCATATTATTCCTCCTTCCAATTAGGGAAAGGGTAAGCAATAGAAAAAGCGTTCAGGGTTTGATAATAGTGCAAGAAGGAAGAGAGTCAGAAAAAGTTGAGATGAAAAGAATGGCCTTCAAAAGATTAATGAGGGGAAAACTAGGGCTGTTTTATATTTCGGTATTCTTGGCTATGATAGCATCAGGGGAAGTTTACTCTACAATCTCCGTATATTTTGAAGAGAAATTTGGGGAAAATTTCGTTGGCATATTTTTTGGTATTGATTCTCTTGCTGCAGCTTTAAGCTCCTTGGTAATTGGTAGGCTTATTGATAGATGGGGAGCTGAGGTTTTCTATAAGTTGTCTCTAATTGGGTATACTTTTACCTTTCTAGGCTACGCTTTTGTCAATGATCCGATAACAATGGGAATAGTTTCAGTCTTTTCAGGAATAAAATGGGCCATGTTCATAAGCTCAGTTTCCACATATGTTGCTAAAAAAGTTCCTTCAAGTGAAAGAGGACAAGGGATGGGGCTGCTAAACACTATGATGAGCTTAGGATGGGTTTTGGGTCCTCTCATTGGAGGATATCTTGCTGATATAAGTTTTAGAATAATGCTGTATTCAACGGTAGTTCCATTGTTGTTAGCCTTTACAATTGTATCAATACCTTATCCGCGGCATCCCTCTGAATGAGTACCCTGCCAATAGACTTCGGCAATACAACAAGATCGCCAGCCTTGAAGGGCCCATATTCTCTCAAATTTTCATCCAATATTTTGGGAATATCAACTCTAAGAAGATATGCCTCTATTATCCCAGGAGATGTTTCTTTTTCCTCTTCAATAACTTCAATACTCTCTTCTCCTGCCGTTTCAATTTCAAGAGGTTCTCCATTTATGAAAGCTGTTATTATCTTGTATATTTTCTTTTCATCTCCAACTAAATTTCTGGGAACTCCCTCAAATGCCATATCAACAATCTTATGCAACCTAATCCTTAATATTTCTCTAACAAGATTCCTAACCAAAGATAGTTGAGCTAAATACAGCTTTTTGTGAATGTCCTCTCCTCTTTCTTCATGTCTCTCGGCATTGATTTCCAAGGCTTTTCTAAAGCTTTCTAAATCGTCATAAAATTCTTCCTCTATTTTAGTCAGTTCTTCGCTTGAAAGTTCTCTCTCCAATAATCTTCTGAGAACCTCAATATCCATTGTTATCCCCAAATTAAATTATAAGGAAAAGAAAAGTCACTCTTCAACTCTTGGAGCCAGTAGGAATGTAAGTCTTCCTTCATCTCTAATGTAATACTCCATTTGCATGGGCATTTCATTTCCAAACTTTATTGTAACTTCATCGGCCTTTCCAAGTCCTTTAACCATGTCGGAGAGATAGCTGACTCCATATGCGCTCTTTGTCTCCTCTTGAACCTCGATGTCCAATAATCCCTCATCTTCAAGAGTTAGCTTTATCTCAACTTCCTGGGTTTCTCCCTCTGCCTTCATTATAAATTCATTTTCCCTGGCAATAAATTTTATGCTGTCACTCACTAGAGAGGCATCTTTAACAGCATCTTTTAGGACTTCTCCAAGAACTACAACCTTTGCAGTGAATGGAAGTTCTGGGAGGTCAACTTCCATCTCTTCTACATCTATTAGGGGAACTCTAAATGTTCTTGTTGCAGTTCCTTGAATTGTTATCTCTAAGAAGTTTTCCTCTCCTTTCTTGAGTATTAAGGTGTCCTTTGCTTTACCTCTCTTTAGGATCTTCTTTAGGTGGTCCATGTTAACTCCAATTGTTTCTGGTTCAACAACTTCATATTTGCTAAATATGCTTGACGGGAGATTTAGGTCAATCAGGACAACTCTACTTGGATCCATGGCCCTCATGCTTATCCCATCTTCTGTAACTTTAAACGCGGCCTCATCTATTAACTTACTTGCGGTGTCTATAAGTTGGGCAAACTCTTTTGCACCTTCAAATACGATTTCAAATGGCATCTCTTTCCACCTCCTTAAGAATGTTTAGCATAAGCCTAACTCTTTCTTTACCCCTCAATAAATAAGTTTTTCCATTGTCTGTATCGGGTATTCTTTTATAAGCTTCCTCTAGCTCCTTCAAAGCTTTCTCTGCTAATCTTGTCAAAACCTTTATTCGTAACTCCTCCATACGTATCCACACTTCTTACACTTATAGAATATTGTACTTGGCTCATCTCCTGCCCTAGTTTGAAGTTCCCACCACCATGCTTCATTATGCCCACATTTTGGGCAGGTTACTTTTGCTGTTGGAAGAGTCGAAACTTCTTGTTCAATTACAACTACTCCTTCATCAGGCCTATGCTTGACTTCTTCTGTTCTTCTATATGCTTTGGTGTCCTCAGGATTTATAGGTTCCTCATAACCACATTTTCTACAGACAAAGACTCCTCTCCTCCTGTCGGGTATCATAATACTCCCACATTTGGGGCAGAATTTCACCATTTATCTCACCCCCATACTAGCCAAGGGCAAAGTTTAATCGTTCAAAATAAAAAGTTTACCTTACACCATTCTTTGGAGGGAAGGTGTATGAAGATTAGTAAGATAATAGAGCAAATAAAATCTGAGCTCGATAAAAAAGATAAGCTAAGAGAAGAGGCATTAGAAATTACTAGGGACATAATAAGACTAAGTGGTGATGCTATAAAGGCAATGCATAGGGGAGAATTAGAATTAGCTCACGAAAGACTTGAAAAAGCTAGGGGGCTCGTAAAAGAATTAAAAGAAAAGTTGAGAGAGCATCCAGATCTTTACTATACAGGATACGTCCAGAATGCGAACCAAGAATTCGTTGAAGCTGTTCTAATGTACCACTATCTCACAGATAGGGAATTTCCAAGCCACGTCGACCTGGGAGTTCCTTCCCAGGATTACATTTTGGGAGTTGGGGACTTCATAGGAGAGTTAAGACGATATTTCTTGATAAATCTAATGAAAGGAAATCTTGACGAAGCAGAGAGCACTTACAGATTTATGGAAGAAGTCTATGAAGAACTAATGACACTCGAATATCCAAAAGGTCTAGTTAATATAAGGCAAAAGCAAGATCAGGCGAGGTACACCTTGGAAAGAACTCTTGAAGATCTAACAAGAGCAAAAGTTAACAGAAGGGTTGAAGAAAAACTGGAGGCTTTTTTGAATGATAGATCTTAGAAAACTGACGGAAGTGCAGCGAAGGCTTAGTAGGAAAATAGTGGAAAAACCAATAGATATAGCGAAAGTGAAGAGAGTTGGAGCCGTGGACGTCTCTTATAAGAATAACTTTGCTAAAGCTGCATTTGTTTGCGTAGAATTTCCTTCTGGTGAGATAATAAAAACAAAAACAATAGTAACAACCGTTGAGTTTCCCTATATCCCCACGTTTTTCTTTTTAAGGGAGACAAAACCAATATTGTTGGCTGTTAAAGACGAGAACTTTGACGTTCTGTTAGTTGAAGGGCATGGAAAAGCTCATCCCAGGAGATATGGACTAGCATCTCACATAGGAGTAATTCTTTCAAAGCCAACAATAGGAGTTGCCAAAAGGTTATTGAGAGGCGTGTCAAAAGATACCTACGTAAAGGTGGGAAAAGCTTTTGTTAGTGTAGGCAACCTAATAACTCTCAATGATGCTGTCAGAATTGTAGAAAAATTGCTAGATGAAAACGGTTATCCAAAGCCCTTAAATATAGCCGACAAACTCTCCAAAAGAGGTGAGTCTCGTGAAAAAGAGTAACCTTGATTTGTTAATCCTCCTTGCAAAGGCAGGGGGGATAGAGAAAGAGATTCTAACGACTTCTAGAGAACTTAGTAAAATGTTAAACGTTTCTCCTCAAACGATAGTTAGATGGTTAGAAGATCTCGAAAAAGATGGGCTAATAAAGAAAAGTGAATCAAGGAAAGGAACTTTAGTTACAATCACCGAAGAAGGAGTTAAGTTTTTGGAAAAACTACACGAGGAATTATCAGATGCTCTTTACAGAGGAATTATAATTGGAGAAGTTGTTTCTGGAATCGGAGAGGGTGCTTACTATGTTAGACAATATGCCCCCTTAATACGAGAGTACCTGGGATTTGACCCATACCCTGGAACATTAAACGTCAGAGTAATATTCCCAAAGACCATATTCGATGCACTTTGCAATGTTAGGCCTATTATAATTCCGGGATTTACAAAAGAAGGGAGAACCTTTGGAGACGTGAGGGCATATAGAGTTAAAATCGATAATATCGAAGGTGCAATAGTGATCCCCTCAAGAACAATTCATCCTCCAAAAATCGCTGAAATAATAGCTCCCGTGAATTTAAGAAAAACCCTCAACTTAAAGGATGGTGATAGAATTAGAATCAAAACCCTTTGAGGGCCCGGCTTATCCGCCCGCCTTCATCGTCTGCCCTTCTCGGCTCCCTCAGGCGGCCCCGGAGGCCGGGCCCTGTCCGCCCGGAGACGTCACCTCGTTCATCGCGCGCCATTGCCGGCACGCTCCCTCGGTCGGGCCGCCCGGGCGGCAGGTCGGACATGTGAATATACCAAAAAGAATTTTTAAATGTATGCCGCTCACAAAATGGAGGTGTGGAAATGTTAGGATACAATGAGAAGCTTGTTCTACTTAAGCTCAACGAAGTAAAAAAAGCAAGAATAGAGGAACTTGTAAAGCTCACAGGACTTGAGCAAGTTGCGATAATGAGAGCCCTTTTAACCCTTGAAAAAGAGGGTTTAGCCAAGATTTCGGAAAGAAAAGAGAGAATAATACGATTAACAGATCTAGGCAGAAAATACATTCAGATGGGATTACCTGAAATAAGAGCTTTAAACGTTTTAAAAAGCAAGAAAAAGGTAAAACTAGATGAATTAAGAGGAGTGCTGACGGAAGATGAGCTAAAGCCAATAGTTGGTATTCTAAGAAAGGAAGGATGGGTAAAGGTAGAGAAAACTCCAGAAGGTTTGGTGTTAGAAATAACAGAAAGAGGAGAAAATCCAGAAGAGAGACCAATAGATAAGGCTCTAAAAATATTATCAGAAAAAGAATATGCCACTTCTGAAGAAATATCAAAAATAGTTCCCATAAATGAACTCAAGAGAAGAAAAGTTGCCCAGGAGGAGGAAGTAGTTGAGAGGATTGCGGAGATTACTGAAAAGGGAGTTGAACTAGTGAAAAAAGGAATAGAGTTAAAGAGAGAGGTCACTAGTTTAACTCCAGAACTTATAGCAAGTGGAAAATGGAGAGAAGTAGAGTTCAAACCTTTCAACATTAAGGCCCCTGTAAAGAAGATATACCCGGGCAAGAAGCAACCATATAGAGTATTCTTAGACAAGATAAGGAGAAAATTAATCGAGATGGGATTCATTGAAATAACCGTGGATAGCTTAATTGAAACCCAGTTCTGGAACTTTGATGCTCTATTCCAGCCTCAAAACCACCCTGCCAGAGAATGGACAGACACCTACCAGCTGAAATATCCAGAAAAAGGCTATTTACCTAATAGAGAATTAGTGGAAAGAGTAAAGGAGGCCCATGAACGTGGATTGGCTGGCTCAAGAGGGTGGGGTTACGTATGGAGCCCCGAAAGAGCAATGTTTCTAATGCCCAGGGCCCATGCCACGGCCTTAAGTGCTAGACAGCTCGCGAAAGGAATAGAAATTCCTGGGAAGTATTTCACAATACAGAGAGTATTTAGGCCTGATGTCCTAGATAGAACACATTTGATAGAATTCAACCAAATTGATGGGTTTGTGGCAGCTGAGGACTTAACCTTTAGGCATCTACTGGGCATACTAAAGAAGTTTGCAATTGAGATTGCAGGAGCAAAAAAGGTAAAGTTCTTCCCAGATTATTATCCGTTTACAGAACCTAGTGTTCAGCTAAGTGCATATCACCCTGAATTAGGATGGGTCGAGTTTGGAGGTGCAGGAGTTTTTAGGGAGGAGATGACTAAAGCTCTAGGAATAGATGTCCCAGTTATAGCATGGGGAATTGGAATAGATAGGCTTGCAATGTTCAGGCTTGGAATAGATGATATTAGATATCTCTTCAGCTACGATCTGAAGTGGCTTAGGGAAGCTAAGCTCATTTGGTAGGTGATGAGAAATGCCAAAGTTTGACGTTGCAAAATCAGACTTGGAAAGATTAGTTGGAAGAGAGTTTTCAGTTGAAGAGTGGGAAGACCTTGTTCTTTATGCTAAGTGCGAGCTCGATGACGTTTGGGAAGAAGATGGAAAAATATATTTCAAGTTGGACTCAAAAGACACTAATAGGCCAGATCTTTGGAGCGCTGAGGGCGTTGCTCGACAAATAAGATGGGCTCTTGGATTAGCCAAGGGATTGCCAAAATATGAAGTCGAGGAAAGTGATGTTGTTGTTTATGTTGATAAAAAGCTCAGAAACATAAGGCCCTACGGTGTTTACGCCGTAGTAGAAGGATTAAAGCTAGATGAAGAAGCCTTGAGTCAGTTAATTCAGCTCCAAGAAAAAGTTGCCCTAACCTATGGAAGGAGGAGAAGAGAAGTCGCAATAGGGATATTTGATTTTGACAAAGTAAAGCCCCCAATATATTACAGAGCTGCAGAAAAGACAGAAAAATTTGTCCCCCTTGGATATAGTGAGGAAATGACGTTAGAAGAAATCCTTGAAAAGCACGAGAAAGGAAGGGAGTATGGCCACTTAATAAGAGACAAGCCTTACTACCCACTTCTTGTTGATTCAGAAGGTAACGTCCTTTCAATGCCTCCAATAATAAACTCCGAGCTAACGGGGAGAGTGACCACAGAGACCAAGAATGTGTTCGTGGACGTCACGGGATGGGATCTGAGAAAAGTCATGTTAGCCCTGAATGTAATAGTCACGGCGCTCGCCGAAAGAGGAGGGAAAATCAAAAGGGTTAAAGTGATTTACCCTGACTTCGAGATCACGACTCCTGACTTGACTCCTAAAGAATTTGAAGTTAGTTTTGAGTACATAAGAAAGCTTTCTGGGTTAGAGTTAAGCAATGAAGAAATCAAGGAACTTTTAGAAAGAATGATGTATGAAGTTGAAATTCTCAGTGAAAACAAGGCAAAAGTAAAGTATCCAGCCTTCAGAGATGACATAATGCACACTAGAGATGTACTTGAGGATGTGTTAATTGCTTACGGGTACAATAATATAGACCCAGAAGAGCCAAAGTTAGCTGTCCAAGGGAGAGGTGATCCATTTAAGGACTTTGAGGATGCAATTAGGGATTTAATGGTGGGATTTGGTCTCCAGGAAGTCATGACTTTTAACTTAACAAGCAAAGAAGTCCAGTTTGACAAGATGAACATTCCAGAGGAGGAAATTGTTGAAATAGCAAATCCAATTAGTAGCAGATGGAGCGCATTAAGAAAATGGTTACTTCCAAGTTTGATGGAATTCCTTAGCAACAACACTCATGAAGAATATCCACAAAGGATATTCGAGGTTGGTTTAGCAACTTTGATAGACGAGAGCAGAGAAACTAAGACTGTTAGTGAACCTAAGCTTGCAGTAGCTCTAGCCGGAAGTGGATACACCTTCACCAACGCAAAGGAAATACTTGACTCCTTAATGAGACACCTAGGAATTGAATATGATATAGAAGAGACAGTGCATGGAAGCTTTATCCCAGGGAGAGTTGGAAAGATACTTGTGGATGGAAAGGAAATCGGAATCATAGGAGAGATTCATCCACAAGTTCTAGAAAATTGGAATATCCAAGTTCCAGTTGTTGCTTTTGAGATATTTTTGAAGCCTCTCTATCGCTGACTCTTCCTATATATTTTTTTGCACAGTTTAGCATTATTTCGAAATTTTCAAGGTTTACAGCAGTCTCTATTTCCATTCTCTCACCAAGATGTTGCATACAATAATGTAATATAAACATTTGGCAAAATATTTTGAAAAATAGACAAAAAATATTACAAATGTAAAGTATTCATTTAAGCATGAAAACAACTTTGCCAGTTTTGCCAGCCCTCATTAGCTCAAAGGCTTCTTCATACTTGTCAAATCCCTTGTACTTGTGAGTTATTATTGGGTCTATATTTAATTTTCCACTTTGGAGCAGTCTAGAGACTGTATACCAAGTTTCCCAAAGGTGTCTCCCAGTGATTCCGTAAACTGTCAATGCCTTGAATATTATAAGGTTGTTAAAGTCTATGCTCACTTTTCCTGGGAATAGTCCGAGAAGAGAAACCCTTCCAGCTGGAGTTACTGCCTGGAGTCCTTGCTCAAGAGCCTTTGGAGCACCGCTGAACTCCAAGAACACATCAACTCCGTTTCCGTCGGTTATGTCCATTACCTCCTTTACAACATCTTCTTCAAATGGATTTATTACGTAGTCTGCACCCACCTTCTTTGCCAAGTTTCTTCTAAATTCACTTGGCTCAGAAACTATCACAGGATAGGCTCCGGATGCCTTTGCCACTGCTATTCCAAGAAGTCCCAGGGGACCTGCTCCAGTAATGAGAACGCTCTTTCCGGCAATTGGGCCAGCAAGTACTGTATCCACAGCATTTCCCAATGGCTCTTGTAGAGTAGCATATTCGGGAGGTATGTTCTTTGGATTCTTCCAGACGTTTTGTGCTGGAACTACTGCATATTCGGCAAAAACACCGTCAGTATCTACTCCAAATATCTTTGTGTTTTGACATACGTGATATTGCCCTCTTTTACATGCGTAACACTTTCCACAGACTATGTGAGTCTCAACAGAAACGTAATCACCAACTTCAATTCCCTCTACACCTGGACCAACTTCCACAACCTCTCCTGCAACCTCATGCCCCATTATCTGAGGTGGCCTAATTCTTGTCTGAGCCCATTCATTCCATTCATAAATGTGCAGGTCAGTTCCACATATGCTTGTTGCAAGAATTTTTATTAGGACTTCCCCTGGCCCAGGTTTTGGTACATCTACTTCAACTAACTCTGCACCGTACTCTGGTTTTGTCTTCATGATAGCAACCATCTTCTCGGACATGGAAATCCACCCCTTTTATTCGTCACTATATCTAATGCAATGAGAATTTAAACGGTTTATGGAGATAAAATAATAGAAACTACAACCCTCCAATGTTGACCTTCGTTCCTCCCCAGAAAACTGCCCCCGCCATAATTGCTAGCAGAACTCCATAGCGAATTCCAGCTGAGAACTTCCCCTCCCTTATAATTCCAATCCCAATTCCACTAATGAATCCTTGGACTATTGAAAACAGCCAAAGTACAAGGGTTAGTTCAGATACTGGAATAGAAAGGCCCATTCCACTTCCAATCATGCCTCTTGCGATGTTCGAAACTACAGCTACTATAAAAGGACCAACAAATCCACTTGAAACAAGGAAGAACATCATCTGCATTCCAGTAGATGCCTTCCTTTCTTTCTGGATTCTTATTATTTCTCTTACGTCATTTGCCACTGCCACAAGCACATCGGCCATGGGAGCTCCTCTTTCTAAGGCCTCAATAATTATCATGGTTGATCTGTATATGACTGGAGATCTCTTGTTCCTTAGGGCAAAGGCTCTTAATGCTTCAACAGTAGGCCTTCCTCTCTTGATCTCTGAAACAGTTCTTCTAAACTCTAAGGTCAAGGCCCCAAATTTCGCTGAGGCTAATTCTTCTAAGGCCTCTGAGAATGACACACCGGCTCTTAGAGATCCAGCTAAATAAAAGAATGCATCTGGAAGAGCTTTTTCCATGTCTTCAATCCTTCTTGTGATTCTAATGTAGGGGTAGAAGTACCCAAATCCTCTAAAACCAGCCAAAATTCCCACTAGTAATCCAGGAATGGAAGAGGAGAAGATGTAGATCACTATTCCCAGGATTATCCCGATAAAGAGTGATATAACAAGATATTCAGAGGCTCTAAAGTCTATGCCTGCGGAATATAAAAAGAGATCATAGCGCTTGAGGAATTTACTGGGCAAAATTTTCTCCAGGGCATCAGTAAATGCAGTGGTTGATCTACCAGCTCTTCTCTCTTCAGCCACGTTACTCACCTCACCTGGGTTCAGCTCTCTTAATCATTGTTATCATTATCAAAGATAGCATTGGGAATGCGAATAACATTATTGCCACAAGCCCAGGAATTGATATTACCAAGGTTCTCGAAAGGATTGATCCAGCAAGTATAACAACTATGAACAACGTTGGCATTATTACACTCAAGAACATATACACAAAAGATAAACCATTAATTTTTTGGACGTATTCCATGAGCTTTAACCTGTACTCAAATGCAAATTCATCGGCCATCTTATAAAGGATATCTGCCAAATTTCCACCAAACTTGATTGCTCTTAGTATCTGCTTTGTAACTCTAGTTACATTTTCAGACGCCATCTTCATCTCAAATTTTGATAGAGCATCTTCAAAGCTAGCCCCTTTGTGCATATCTTGGACAATAAGATAGAACTCCTCTGAGATAACTCCATAATCGGCTTTAGCCACAGAAACAAATGCCTCTGCAATACCTATTCCTGCACTTAAGAGAGATGCAATATGTCTCAGAACATAGGGAAGGGCTTTCTCAACCTCCGCAACCCTTCTTCTCCATACAACTCTTGGATAGTATCTCATGTACCAAAATCCCCCTATAAATCCGAGGAGGCTTACCAATATTGAGATGTCAATTGGAAGATATAAGATTAGGGAGAATGCAAATGAAAATATGCCCACTAATATGGCAACTCCAAGCATTAAAGCCACATACCTCTCTCTACTCATGTTTATGTTAGCCCTGTATAAGTCTATGTCAAGTCCTTTAATTGAAGAACTTAGAGAGGAAACTGGACCTTTTAGATATTTTAGAACACCATCGGCAATTCTTTCGGATAGAGAAATCTGTCTAAGAGTCTTCTCACGCCACTCTATGGTATCTTCAATAAGTTTCTCTTCTTCTGACTCTTTTTCTTTCTCTATTTCCTCTCTCATCTTTTTTAAAAGCTCAAGTCTCTCCCTTATTGACATTCCCTCGGTAGAGATTCTACGAGTTGGAATCTCAACTACCTCTAGAGTTTTTCCGCCCAATCTATCTAAGAAATTAATAATTCCCTCTACAATCCCCATAACCCTCCCTCACTAGATGAATTCCTTTGCTCTCTTACTTGTTTCAATTGTTTCGGCTTCTCTTTCAATTTTCTTTAATAGCTCTTCTTCGTCAATATAGAATTCTTTAATGTAATAACCGACCTCATCAATTCTCCTTATTCCTTTCTCTATCATCCAGTCTAAAATTAATCTTCTCTTCTCAATTTCCCATTTAAGTTCTTCTATGCTAAGACCAGTATGATAGGAGAGGGTCTGAATAAATCTACTTGGAACTTCTGTTCTAATTAGTTCATCTTTCGCGGGATCATACTTATAGAGGAAGTTAAGTTGGATACTCTCTCCTTCAATCCCAGAAACTTCTGCTATCTCGGTTATCCTTCTTAGTGTTCCCTTCTTTCTTGAGTGGTATCTAACCTGCATAATAATTATATCCAATGCTGGAATCATAATCCTGGGAACGCTCATTGGAGGGCTCTCAAGCCTAATTATGGTCTCTCTAGCTGAATTAGCGTGAATAGTTCCCATACAGTTTGAGACTAGTATGCCATTTGCCACATAATTGTGGTCGTCCTCAACCGTGAGGTCATAGACGTACTCAATGCCAAGCTCCTTCGGATCAACTTCCTCAACACTTACGACTTCATCCCAGTAAACATCTCCCTCAGCTATCAATTGAAGCCTCTTGGCTCTCACCCAAGCTTCTTCGTTACCCACATCTTTAGCTATCTGCTGGAGAGCAAGGGCAATCCCCTTGAGCGTAGAGCGTCTTATCTCTTTGACCCTTCCCTTTTCTATATGCCTAATTAGGCTTTCAGAAACTTTTTCCCCTGCATAATAAGACGCTAACTTAGACAGCTCTGCAACAGTTAATCCCAACATTTGACGGAGAGGAGCTATCATATCACTGGATATCGGCACGCGGTAAGTTCTTCTTCCCCGATATGGCTTCTTAGTCCTTAATATCTCCATAAGTTTGGCCCTCTTTCTTGAGTGACGTAGGGGTATGAATTTTGCAAATTTAGCAAGATCTTCAACACCACTAATAATTACCCTGAACAGCTCGCCTTCTTTAAACCCTCTGCTCTTTACACGGGAAACTGTACTTATGATCCCCAACCTCTGAAGAACGTACCAAATCTTCCTTGCCACGGTTTCACTCTTTGTTACTAGGACTATGGAGGGCCCATTTTCATCTACGTACCCATCAGCGTCGAAAAGTCCAGCTATGAAGTATCTCATAAGATCGTCATTTGAAAGTACTACGTCTGGAATATCCCACATAGATTTTCTGCCCCTTGGTATTCCAAATATCCTTGAGAGCATTTCAGCAAAAATCTTCGAGCCAACAGTTACAATTGTGTAATCTCCGTTCTTCCTTATACTGGGGACATAGTTAGGGATAAAGTCCGAGACTACAGAGACAAAGGCATCCATGTAAGCTTCGTCGTCAAATGTAGCTGAGATGTAGTATCCATTCGATGATATATACCCATCACCGAGTATAACTCCAGCGAGATAGGATAACTTCTCATCAACTTCTCTGACTAATTTTACAGGATATGAATTTACTGAAAGAAGATATTGGGCCTTTTCTGGAGGAATACCATCGTTAGGAACTTTTATCATACCTTTTCCGTTCGGAACAAGGTAGTAATCACTTATTTTCACGTAAATTGCAGGGTCAACTACAGCTTTAGTTTGAGGAGGTGAAGGAGGTCTCATCATCACTGCAACTCTATCCCCAACTTTGAGCTTCTCGGCCTCTTTTCTGACTACGTCTCCATTGGAGAAGGCAAATAGCGGATGATTTCTAGTGAGGATTATTTCGTTGCCAGTTCTCGTCTTTATGCGTATTAGCTTTTCCCCCTCTCTGACCTTTCTTCTCCAAACTCTTGAGACAACATGTTTATTTGCCTTCAAATCTGGACTAACACTAACAACTTCAAAACGGTCTTCCTCGTTAAGCTCTATGTACTCAAGGTCTTTGTATGTTTTAATTTTCTCGGCATACTTCTTGAATAATTCCTCGACTAAATCTCCTATAAGTACAAATCTACCATTAGATAGTTGGATGACAGAGAAATCGTAAAGTGCTCCATCATGTCCCGTATTCATTGCCGTAAACATTGTTCTTGCTTCAGGTCCACGCACTTCACCCACAATGATTCTGTCTGGACGCATTCTTAAAGTGTTCTTTACGAGGTCATCCATAGTAATTTCTCCCTTCCCTTCAACGTTTGGAGGTCTAGTTTCAAGCCTTACCCAGTGCTCTATTGGAAGCTGAAGCTCTGCAGTGTCCTCTATACTTATTACTCTTTCGCTAGGTGGAATAAACATTGCTAGAGAGTTTAGAGTTGTTGTCTTACCTGAACCAGTTCCTCCTGCCACTAAGATATTTGCTGGCTTAACTCCAAGCCCAT
>NZ_JASKLM010000067.1:0-7786 GCF_030153625.1 Pyrococcus sp.
GGTTGATAATGGTTTCGGCTTGCATGTTCCCCCCTTTCTTTTTCTGTGGTAGTGTCTGGGATTTAAACCTGACGCCCCACTGCTTATCCTGACAGTATCTATTAAAGAAGGCAAAAGAAACTTATAAGCTGGGGATAGTTACTGGAAGAGATTCCCTAGAGATGAAGCTTGCAGAGGAAATTATCCGCTTTAAATTCGACAAAGTTGTTACAAGAGATATGTTTGAAAAACCTGACCCCCGGGCCTTATATGAAGTTACACAAGGGGAGGAAGCCATCTACATAGGAGACAGCAAAGTTGATGAAGAGCTGGTCGAGAGGTATAGGAGAACATTCAAAGGCAACGTTACCTACCTCATGGTCGGGAGAGATGTCAATGATGTCAACGAAGCATTGAAAAAGATACTTTTCCAATCATATATAAGGTGATTTTATGGAGTTATATGACGTTTCAGAATTTTGGAAGTTTGATATGAGAGTTGGAAAGGTAATAAAGGCAGAAAAGTTAAAGAGAACTAGGAAATTGATAAAGTTGGTTGTTGATTTTGGAAAAGAAACGAGAACAATAGTAACTGGAATAGCAGATCAATATAACCCCAAAGATTTAGAAGGGAAGAAATTTATTTTTGTTCTAAACTTAAAACCAAAAGAATTCTCTGGAGTTAAAAGTGAAGGAATGCTAATAGTGGCAGAAGAAGAAAATGGAAAAGTTTACTTACTTCCTGTTCCAGAAGAAGTTCCGGTAGGAACAAAAGTTTGGTAGAGATCAGCACTTAAGATCCTCATCATCCCTTCAGAGCTGCGCGGGTTCATCATCTTTACCACAAGATCTGAAAGCATTTTTATATTTTTATGTGCTAAGTTGAATTGGTGTTGTATGATGAAAAAAGTTCTTGGTGCAATAGCATTAATTTTTGTAGTTGCAGGAGCATATGGAATAATGCACTATGCAAACGAAGAAAGATACTATTCCCTTAGAGCAACTTTCAGGATGGCAGGAGTAGGATACAAGGGATATGAGCTGAGAGATGGAACTTTAGTGTTTAAATTTGAAAGAAAAGGAGATGTTTTTGCCCAAGTAATTGTTTCAAAAGAGTACACAACAAGTGAGAAAATTCCCATAAAAGATGTAAAGAAAGTAATTATGGAAATAACAACCAATGGAACAACGAAAGTTTATGAGGCTAAGTTTGTGGGACGTGAAGGAGAAAAAATGATATATGAAGCTATAGAAAGATAGCTACCTTTTAATTTTTACCTTCTTGAAGATAATAACTATCATCCCTCCCCCAACCACCAGTACTATTGAGAGGACTGTCCAAAGAGCACTTCCCTTTTCTGCTCTAAATCCATGTACTTCATATGCTTTAATTGAGAGGGGGTATTGAGATGGATATATAACAATGTAACCGTCGAGTGTTGAAACTACCGCAGAGTTCGTTGCATTTCCTATATATTTAGAATCTCTAATTAAGATAAGCGTTGAGTTTTCTAAGAAAACCTTCCCATCGACAAGTCTAGGTTCAGGAATATCAGCAAAGAGAAGCTTTCTAAGGTAGGAAACACCATTTCTATACATTTCAGAATCAACAAGTCCAACTTTTTCTAAAGCCCAAAGAACTTTCGAAGTAGATGTTATACCAGCTACAGACCCCTGAGTGTATGGAAATGCTCCTGTCTTATATTGTCTTTCTTGAAGTATTTTCAGGGTTATATTAAACTCCTCACTCATGTTGAATTCTTTAAACAGAATTAAGGCATATGCAAAATAGTATGTGGGTATTTTATAATAGATTGGAGCTCCTGACTCATCTTTTGCACTAACCATCCATGTTAGATTAGCCTTCAAGTACTCTATGGAGGAGGTATAATTGTAAGGGACATCCAACATCTTAAAGACTAAAATAACATATTCGGTATTGAAAAAGTCTTCCCATTTCCCATTTTCCTGAATGGAAAGGAGGTATTTAATCTCGTTGCTATAATCCAACCCAAGATAAGCTTTAATTCTTGCAACTTCAGCAATTTGCCATGGAAGTAACCCAGTTATATTTGAGGGCAATTCAGGGGAAACACCGCAGTGGAGATAATAATCTGCAAGCACAACTTTCTCCCATTCAAATTGAGGAGTTACTTTCTTGAGGTAGGGACATGCTACCGACGTAAGATTTCTAAATTCATTAATTTTGGAAACATCAATCAAATCCAAAACTCTATATCTTAAAACTCCCCAAAAGCCAAAGTTTTGAAGAGCAAGTAGTTTCTCCTTATACTTTTCTTTCCCAGTTGCATATAGAGCCATTGCAACTTCCATGGGGCTATTATAGTCTCTTACAGGCAAGTTTACACTCTCTCCTAAGTAGGAAAGAGCAAATGCTTTGTAAACCTCCAATTCTTCATTAATCCCTAATTTCTCGAGTGACTTTCTATCTTCAAGTGCCATTAACCCAAATATTTTTTCAATATCAGTGTGAGGAGTATTAGAGAGGAGCCACTCCCTAGCTCGTCTCACAGCCTCTTTAACTTGCTCTCTAATGTCAATATATCCTTGTGAGGGAAGGCCCAAGTATTCCTTTAAGGCAATGTAAGATAAGGCAGTGTCAAAGTAACTATCCCAGGATCCATCAGATTTTTGAGTGTAGATCAACCAGTATGCTGCATTTGTAATTGTGAGATAATATCTCCCGCGGGCAAGGTTTTCACACCTCATCAGCGCCATCATTGCCATTGCAGTATACTTAGGCTCATGCTTTTCTCCATATGCATAACCCCAAGAGTCAAAAGGTGTTTTAATTTGCATTAACCATTCACAACCCTCTAAAGCTCTTGCATATTCGCCTACCTTATATAATGCTATTACCGAAAAGGCTGTATCTGGAGTAGTAGGTTTGTAGACGTAGAGATATTCTCCAGCTTTCACTGGAGATAAGAGTAAAGTAATGATAATTACCCCTAAGAATACCTTTTTCACAAAAATTCACCTCCCTAAAACAAAAAAGAAAGAATAGTTAAAAGGCTTCAGCCATAATAAACTTTAGCCGTCAGCTCGTAGTAAGCCCAACCGTAAGTGTAGTAGGCATATACTAGGAAGTACCAGGTTCCTGGGGCGGGGTTTAAGTATTCTACGTGTTCGTAGCTGTTGGAACTCTCCGATCTATCTACAAGCTTCTGGTTAGGATCGTAGAGGTAAAGGTCAAGATCATGGTAGCTTGTGTCAAACACTAGGTCTCCAGTAATCTTTGTAGCCCCAGAGTTAACGGTCATTGTAAAGGTGTCGCTCCTGTCATAGTAGTAGTGAACGGATCCTTGGAACGTCTTTGCGTCTACTGTTGGTTCTGGTTGTGGAGATGGTGAACTTCCAGGCTGTGAAAGGGAACCATCACTTACCACATCTACTTGATAGTTTGCACTTCCGCTGTAGCTTACAACCTTAATTGTCCATGTTCCATCAGTTGGGTTGTAATAACCAACCTTTTCGAATCCATAGTAGGCGGTGTAAGAGTAGTCAACCTGGTTTCCATTGGGATCGTAGAGGTAAAGATCAAGGTCGCTATTGGCATTGTCCCAGTATAATGTGGCAGTTACGAACGAAGCTCCGCTAATAACGAACTGGTGAGTTTGGCTGCCTTTGTTGGCAACATATCCAGTGAACACTAGCTTTGCATAGTTATCGTAGTTTATAGCCTTGTATGCATTAACCCTACCTGCACCGTAGGCTATATCGGCTATTTCATCTGGCTTTACGATATCAGCAGTTTCTATGAGGGCTGTTTTTACTTTGTCTGGAGTCCAGCTCGGGTGTGCTTGGAGCAAGAGGGCTGCAATACCAGCTACGTGAGGAGTTGCCATTGATGTCCCAGGAGCTGCTGTGTAATAGTCATTAATTGGTTGACCCATGCTAGTTCCACTTGCTCTGGCAGCAATTATCCAGTTTCCTGGAGCAACAACCTCAGGCTTAAGCCTGCCGTCTGCAGTTGGCCCTCTGCTTGAGAAGCTTGTTATAACATCATACTTGTCAACGGCTCCAACTGTAATAACTTTGCTTGCAGCTGCTGGAGAACCGATTGTATACTTGTTAGGTCCACTGTTTCCAGCGGCAACCACAACAACTAATCCAGCATCCCACGCTGCATTAACAGCCTGACTTAGAGCGTCAGTACCATCTGAGCTCTGGCTTGAACCAAGAGAAAGATTAATGACCTTAATTCCGTACTTATCTTTGTTATCAACGGCCCACTCAACTCCCTTAATTATAGTAGATATGCTTCCAGAACCATCGGCACCTAGAACCTTAATTCCCGCCAGCTTAGCTCCTGGAGCCATTCCCTTGTACTTGCCATTACTTGCTGCTCCAGTACCAGCTGCTATTGAAGCTACATGAGTTCCATGTCCATGGTCATCGTATGGATAACTCCTACCATTGACAAAATCTACCCACCCAATTACTTTTCCTTGGAGATCTGGATGAGAAGCGTCAATTCCAGTGTCAATTATTCCTATTGTGATTCCAGAACCATCATATCCCAAGTTCCAAACGTAAGTTGCCATAACTTGAGCTGCAGACTCATCCAGTCCTTCTAATTCTGCTGAAACTGTAACTTTGTAGTCTTCCTGGATAAACCTAACACCTGAAAGCTTAGCTTTACCCCCTGTTAAACCTGAGATGACTAGTAAGTCTCTAACCTTAAGATCGGCAGCTATTGCGGGTATAATATGGTACACATACCTAACTTTTGCACCCATTAACTCAAGAACTCTTACTGCAATTTCTTTTTCCCTATGGTTTTCAAATACAATTACTGTGCTGATTTCCTCGTTAGGATTCAATTTTTGAATTTTTCTGAACAGTCCTGGCGTTAGCAGACCATAGTTCTTCTCAACATTTCTTACTTGTTCAACTTTCTTCTCTGGAGCTGCCGCTACGCTCCCTACTACCAAACCTAGAACTAAAATCACTAATATGAGAGCTTTTAGCCCCTTCATGTGGCACCACCGTACATTAGTGATCAAAGTTGCATGGTTATTTTATGCTTAATAAATATTTTGGTGTCAACAGTTCTAATGAGGATATATTACATATAGTCAAAATGTATAGATATTTTGAAACACATTGAAATAAAAATTCATAGAACTATGTCAAATATCAGGAAAAATTCTTATCCCTTTGTAACTTTTAGAAATTTACCTGTTAATTTAACCCTGATAGTCATTAAAAGTTAACAATTTTATAACAATAATCTCTACTGTCAAAAATAAAGCCTCACATAAAAATCCCAATTAGGATAACTCCCACAAATGCAAGTATAATAGAAATGAAGATTCTTTCAGTTATCTCTTCTTTCAGAATAAATGCTGCAAGTATAGTGGCCATAATTGGACTAGACTCTGTTATGGGAGTTGCAATGCTTGAAGTAACAAGTCTTATCGCCATGACAAAAAGATACTGCCCAATAACGGTTCCAAGAAAAGTTATGATAACAATCCAGACATAATCTCTTATGCTAATTCTCTTTACCTCTTTTAAGACAGAAGGTACAAAAAATATAGCTCCAATACTCCCGCCTATTATACGTAGCCCCGTAATAAGAAGAGGGGACTCGTTTTCAACAAGCCAATCTGTCAAGAGAACAGCAACAGTCCACAAGGCCTCTGCCCCAAAGATCCAAAGAACGCCCTCAAACGAAGTCTTTGACTCTCTATTCCCGCTTTCACTAAGCAGGATTATAACAGCAAGAACTATGAGAAAGGCTCCAAGAAAAATTCCGGAATTTAAAGGTCTTCCAAGAAAATAATGAGCAAGTATCATCGTAAGTATAGGATGAGGAGTGACCAATATACTTGCCCTTGACACTCCAACTTCCTTCATTCCTTTTAGGAACATAAAATCAGCCACTGTAAAACCTAAAACACCTGAAGCTATAACGATCAGCCACCACAAAATTGGTTTGTTAGGAAATGGAAGTACAAGGAACATCCCCAAATAAACCAGCCCACTTATCAATAACCTAACAATATTTAAGGATAAAGGACTAATCCTTTCCATTATCATTTTTGAGAGAACTGAAGACAATGCCCAGGAAAATGCTGCCCCTAAAGCTAATAATATTCCTGCTATCACAAAACCACAGTGTAAAAGAATATTTTAAAAGTATTTTGTCCAAACTTACTAGAGGAAAATGGGGAGAGTGTATGAGGCATATAAAGATTTAAAATACTTGCTCAATAGGGGTTATAGGAAGTCCAAAGCTTTGGAATTTGTATGCAATCATTACCTTCTTCCTTCAAATGCAAGACATCTTTTGGCGAGATGCGTATTTCCCACAAAATGGATTGAAGAGACAAAACGAAAACTCGCTTCAAAGAATGAGATTACTGGAAAAGAAATCGGGATAGATGGCTTCAATGTTTTAATTACCCTAGATTCTGTAATTAGGGGAGAAGCTTTTAGATGTGAGGATGGAATAGTTAGAGATATCAGATACATAAAAAACTACAAATTTGACCAGAATACCCTCAACCTAATAAGAATTATCGCAGATACTCTATCCACTCTGGCCCCAGAAAAAGTTATCATTTTCTATGGTAAGTCAACGTCAAAAAGTGGGAGAATAGCAGAGCTAACAAAAAAGGAGTTAGAAAAAAGAAGAATTAAGGGAGAAGTTAAGGTCGTTAAAAGCCCCGATTTTGAGTTGAAAAAATTTGATATTGTTGCAACTGGAGACGTAGGAATTATTGAAAAAGTTAAGAAAATTTTTGATATTCCTGCATATTCTGCAACCCTCCTTGGGATACAAATTCCAGACTTTAAGGATGTCTTGAAGATTTTCGACGAAAAACTTAAATAAGTTAGGGAGAAGTCGATGACATGCTCAATGTAAAGCCCAAACTCCTACTATATGAAGCAAAGTTAAAAGATTACATTGAAGAAGAATGGTCTCAAGAAGAACACCATGAAAAGCCGGTTGTAAGGTTCATCGGAAGTGTAAAGAGAGCTCAGCCTTCATGACGTATAACTCCTCAAAAAACAATTTTTCCTTAGCCACAATCGCAGTTTTGAACCCAAGTTCATCAAATAACTTTCTTACGTTAATTTTAGTGAGTGAGCTATATAAAAGGAGAACTCTTCCCCCAGGAAGAAGAAAATCTTTCACGTGTTTTGCAAAGCGTTCAATTACTTCTCCACCAGTTTTACCCCCAATTAGGGCTAAATCTATAGGGTCTCTAATTTCTTCATCTTCTCCTGGGAGATATGGAGGGTTGAAAACTATTAGAGAGAATCTGCCCCTAATGTTCTCAAATAAATCGCTCTTTACAAAGATCACATTTTTTACGTCATTATTGACTGCATTTTTCCAAGCAATATCAACGGCTCTTTCATTTATGTCAACGCCGACAACAAATTTCGCTTTTTTTGCCGCTAAAAGTGCTAAGATACCACTTCCCGTCCCCATATCCAGTACAATGTCCTCATCCCTAACTTCCTTTAGAAGAACCTCAGCCAAAAGGAAAGAATCTTCCGCTGGCTCATAAACCTCCTCTGATATTTCAATTTTCAAACCCATATACTCCATTCTCATAGGAACAAAATAGAAAGAAGAATTTTGGCGCCCGGGCCGGGATTTGAACCCGGGTCGCGGGAGTGACAGTCCCGCATGATAGGCCGGGCTACACCACCCGGGCGCAAATGTTAGTGGCCGGCGGCGTCCCCGGCTTCCCGCCCCCTCTCGGAGGGCAGTACAACCGGGATCGCTGGGGGGCTTAACTTCCGGGTTCGAAATGAGACCGGG
>NZ_JASKLM010000068.1:0-7386 GCF_030153625.1 Pyrococcus sp.
TAGATATAATGTCAATATCTACGTTCTCTGGCTTGTTTTTTAAATCGACTAAATTTCTTTTTGAGAATTTTTCAACATGCCTGAAGTATGGAAATGGCAGGTAAGGTGCTACTTCGGACAAATAATTGTGATGAACGAAGACGGTTATGTTATCGACATCTCTGGCTATGACTTCTGTTAGATCTTTTACAAAGAATTTATAAAATGGAGCAATCGCAAGGACTTTCAACACCATTTTAGTCCCCCTATAGCATCAAAAGACTCCGACCCATTCCTAAGTACTTGAATCCCTTATTTCTTGCTATTTTTGGATCCAAAATCCTCCTGCAGTCAATTATTAAAGGATTTCTGACAACTTTCCTGGCCAAATCCAAGTCAATATTACTGTATTCAGGCCACTCCGTTGCTATTAAGATAGCCTCCGAATCTTTAAGACATTCATACATGTCATTGCAATACTCAACCGTATTACCAAGAACGCTCTTTGCTTTTTCAAGAGCTTTTGGATCATGCACCTTAACTTGAGCACCCAATTCAACTAATCTTTTTACAAGCTTTATGGATTGGCTCTCACGTATATCATCAGTGTTTGGCTTAAATGATAGACCAAGCACAGCAATTTTGGCATTCGTGATGTCTTTTCCTAAGCCCTTTTTCAACAGCCAAACGGCCCTTTCTATCTGCTCCTCATTGATTCTAATGACTGAATTTATTAAGGATGGTTCCTCTCCAAGGGCTTCCGCTATTTTGATAAAAGCTTTCAAGTCTTTTGGAAAACATGAACCTCCGAATCCCAGTCCAGCGTTAAGAAACGCTCTTCCAATTCTTGGATCCAAACCTATGCCATCAGCAACATCTCTTACATCTGCTTTGGGAAGCTTCTCGCACAATCTTGCTATAAAATTAATGTAACTAATTTTAAGAGCTAAGAAGGTGTTGGCAGCGTATTTTATCAGCTCTGCGTTGTACGTTGAAGTCCTGATGATAGGACATTTCCAGTCTCCAAGAAACTTCTTGTAAAGGTTTTCAAGAAATTCACCGCTGCGTTCATCAAACTCTCCAATTACAACCCTATCAGGTTTAAGAGTGTCTTCAACAGCTCTGCCTTCACGCACGAACTCTGGATTCATACATAATCCAAAATCTTTACCACAGACTTTTCCTGAAATATTTTCTATGATGGGCTTCACAACTTCTTCAGTCGTACCGGGCGGAACCGTGCTGCGGACAACCACTAAATGGTATTTTTCCTTGAATCTGAGAGCTTCGCCTATCATTTCGCTTGCGGATTTAACGTATTTCAGATCGGGTGATCCATCTGGCAAGGATGGAGTACCGACAAAGATCACAGAAACATCTGAGTTTTCAACAGCATACTTATAATCTGTTGTTGCAATAAAGCTTCCATCCGAGATTACTTGCTTGAGTAACGAATCTAAATTTGGTTCGAAAAATGGTGCAATACCTTTGTTAATGGTCTTTACACGTTCCTCATCTACATCTACACCAATAACCTTAAAGCCTCTGTAAGCCAAGCAAACAGCGTAAGTTAAGCCTACATATCCCAGACCAAACACAGATACATTCATAACTTCTTCCCCCTTATCTTTTCGTTTGCATATCTATAGCTTTTCATCAAAGATATCCAGTACCTCTCTGGCATACCCACATCGATTCTTTTTTCAGAGCGGTCCAGCTTCACAGCATATACCTTGCCCCCATCTTTTATCATGAGCCTTATCGCATCGGTAAGCTGAATCTCGCCGCTGCGATCTGGAGAGACTTTTTTTAAGTACTTGAAGATCGTGGGTTTGAATATGTAAATCGCTACAACTGCCAGATTTGTAGGCGGCTTTTCAGGTTTTTCTACGATTTCAGTAACACTGAATACTGATTTCGCTTTATCTACAGGATCTCCTTGAATAACTCCATAGAATCTTGGATTCTCTACCTCTTCAACCAACATTACACAATCAGCATTGTATTCCTGAAAAGCCTCAATAAGGCGGAGTATATGTGTAGAATTTTCGCTGAGAATCACATCGTCTCCTGCGTGCAGCAAGAAGGGTTCAGAACCTATAATTGGTTCAGCATAGAGCACTGCATGTCCAAAGCCTTTGGGTTCGGGTTGGTTTACAAAGAATATTTTAGAATCAAAAATCATCTCGTAAAATTTTTTTAGTGATTCAGCTTCAGTGTGAAGTTTTCGAGCTGCAAGCAACTGTAAAAAATTGCTGTCCGGTGTAAAGTAGTCTTCGATAGCACGTTTTCCACGTCCAACGATGAAGCAAAACTCGCGGAACTTGGCTTCGTATAGTGTCTCAAAGATTATTTGGATAACCGGTTTAAGAGCTAGTCTATCCCCTAAAATTGAAAACAACGGCAACATCTCCTTGGGCGTTTCTTTTGTTAATGGTAAAAGCCTTGTTCCCAGACCTGCAGCTGTTATTACGGCTTTCCTGATTTGGTTTTCAGAGGGCATAGTATCCTACCTCCTTGTAACTAAAAATTTTTCATTAAATTTTCATAAATATATTTAAATTTGTCTTCTTGGGATTCCCACAAAAACTCTGCCCTCCTATTTCTTCTATCATCGCTAGGGTGTTTATTTTCCAACTCTTTCTCTAAGGCTTTGGCAATTTCATCGGGGGAGATTTCATTGACTACAATTCTCGGATAATCAATATGTTTCAAGAATTCAGCTGTGTAAGTATCCTTACATACCATAACTTTCGTGCCACACGCTAGACTTTCGAAAAGTTTCCAACCTAACGTGGTCCTTAAGTTGTCTCCTTTAAACAAAATGTACGATACATCTGCAGCGCAGAGATATAAAATAGCTTTATCTCTTGGAACTCTCGGCACAAGCAACACGATATCTTCGAGATTCTTTTCCTTGACAAGATTCCAGACTTCATCTTTCGAAGCTCCTCCTCCAACTATGACAAATCTGATCTTATCCCCAAGATTTCTTTTTTTTAAAATTTCCGCTGCTTCAACCAGCTCACCAACAGCAATGTCTGGTCTTATGTTACCAACAAAAGCAACTATGAACTTATCCTTTGGCAGACCCAAAATTTCTCTTGCTTCCATTTTGTCTATCATGGGAATATATTTCTCGGAAGGATAGTTGTAAAACACGTAAACCGGTGCATTTGTAATGGTTCTAAGATAAGAAGCAACTGGCTCGCTAACGGTCAAAACAACATCTGCACATTTGATCAATAATTTCTCAAGCTTTTCAGCAACTTTACCAACAAGGGTCCCATACCAGTCCTTGTAAACATTTGGGGTTAACTCATGACAATCGTAAACAACTCTGACTCTTTTTCTGAAAAACATCTTAAGTAAATAAGCTGCTAAAAGAGTGTTAAAGTCGTTTGCGTGCACTATTATCTTTCTATATTTTCTAATAAGCTTGATTCCATAAAAGAAACCTAAAATTTGTAGTAGAATGGCTGCAACAGCGTATTTTAGCTTGTTAAATTCTTTTGAAGTCAAGATCTTCATAGTTCTAACAATCAATTTGTTATCTATATTTGTATCTTCGGCTTCTCCTTCTCTATCCCAGCAAAAGACGTGAACTGTGAATCCAGCTTTAATCAAGCTTTCAGCTTCTTGTCTAACTCTTGGATCGTTGTAGAAGTTAGCTGCTAAGAGTATTAAAACCAATTTTGATTTATTCTTTGGATCAGCTTTTATTTCAAGCATAAGATCACCTCTGAAACTTTAATACTGATAGATTTCTATCTCTGCCGAATGCCTAAACTGCAAATTCAGCCCTAAAGTCACTTTATGCCGATCACTTTTTAATTTTAAATTTCAGTAAAAATAAAGGCAAAATAATTTGATGCCAATCCTTTAAAGGATTTATTCTTGTGTATTTGCCTTTTTTTGGGTATATTTTTGAAACCGGGACTTCTGTATATCTATATCCTAACGTTAGAGCTTTGTAGTGTATGTAATATTCTAAAGCGTAACCATTGAGCCATTCTTGGTTGATATTAACATTCGGGTCATCGAGTATTTTTAATCTATATGCTCTAAATCCATTCGTAACTTCTGTCTGCTTAACTCCTGTCAAGATTGTCCAGATTAAGGGCCACAATCTATTGAAAATCCTTCTTTGCAAAGGTAAATTGTCGTATCTTCCTCCTTCTAAAAATCTTGAGCCTTGTACATAATCGTAACCCTCCTCTAGTTTCTTCAGTAATCTGGGAATCTCTTTGGGGTCATCTTTTCCGTTTCCAGCCATTATTACTACCACTTCATAACCATTATTCTTGCAATATAGCAATCCTTGCCGTATAGCATACCCTATACCCATTCTCTTTGGATTTTCAATTATCGTAAGCTTTGAAATTATTTCTTTACTGATTTGACGTATTCTGGATTTCATCTCTTCCGTAGGTTCATCTAAAACTATGACTACTTCATCAACTAAAGGTTCATCAAATCTAGCCAACACTTGTGTTATTTGGAGATCCCTCCAAGTTGGTATTACCGTTGCCACATAAAAAGACCATGGAGAGATCTTCTTTACGGCCATGGCCATTCAGAGTCCTCCCCTTTTAGCTCGCCCGGATACTTTTCCAAAAATTCCTTAACTCTCTTTTTGAAGTTTTCATCAGTTACGTATCCTACTACTCTGGCTGGATTTCCAACAACAACTGCATAATCAGGTACGTCTTTCGTGACAACGCTACCAGCACCAACTAAAGCATATTTACCAATTGTGACACCGGGCCCTATTACTGAACCTGCACCTATGCTTGCTCCCTTCTTAACTCTTGTTTTCAACAGTTTCCATTTTCCTCTGACTTTTGGATACTTGTCGTTTGTAAAAATGACACCAGGCCCTATAAACACATCATCTTCTATCGTTACTCCAGAAGGGATAAATGTAAAAGCTCTAATTTTCACATTATTTCCTATTTCAACACCTTCCTCAATGTAAACAAACGCATCGATTTTGCAATTCTTTCCGATTTTGCATTTGTACAAATTAACTTGGTCATATATTTTTGTACCCTCTCCGACTTCAATATCAACTATAATCGAATATCTCTGCCTCTTTTCCATAATCTTTCACCTCAGAGAATTTAGAGCTTCTTCTATTAGTTCTATAGTTCTCAAACCGATAATAGCAGAATTGAAGTTATTTTTGCCTGTTCTAATAGCTTCGATAAAGTTTATAATTTCTTCTCTAATTGTGTTGTTTGGTTCCACATATAGCTGTCTGGTACCACCTTCGTTCTCGTATATCGTTATCTTCTGCTCTACACATTCCACGATAGCACTGCGTTCAGATCCAACTATTTCCATCGTTCTTCTTCTAACAGGCGTAAGCCAGCTCAAGTGTATGTTAGCAAAGAATCTATCCTCAAAAACTGCTTGCAATGAAGCTACTTCATTTAATCTATTCCTTCTAAAGGCTCTACCTATACCCAAAAATGTATCAGGCCATTTTTTTGTTACAAAATTCAGGATGTCAAGAGGGTGCGGAAGCAGATCCCATAAAATGTCTACCTTTTCCATTGGCGCCATTAAATGGGACCACGTCAAATTAATGTAATAAACATCTCCAAAAAAATTGCTTTGATAAAGTTCTCTTACCTTCTTTATCACATTTGCAAATCTGTAAATATGGCCCACCTGCAATATGACCCCATTCTCATATGCTAGCTCAATAAGATTAAATGCGTGATTTCGATTAGTAGTCATCGGCTTCTCAACCAAAACGTGTACACCTTCTTCTAATGCTTTTCTGCTGAGTTCATAATGCGTTTCGTTATTCGTGCATATATGAACTGCATCAACTTTTTTGAGGAGTTCGTTAAAATCCGTGAAAGTTTCGTATTCTCTGAAATCTCTTAGCTTTGATTCGTCGTAATCGCACAAACCAAGATAGTCAATGTAATTCTCGTCAAGCAACTGTGCATACTCTTTTACAACTTTTCGCCCCCAGTAACCTATTCCTACAACCCCCACTTTCATTTTTTATCGGCCTCCTGTTTTTTGTAAAATTCTTTTATACTCTCAATTACATATCCAACGTCTTCATTTGATAGTTTTGGATGTAATGGTATGCTTAGCACTTCTCTTGCCCATCTCTCTGAGTTAGGGAACAATCCTTCAGAGAACCCCATTTTGCGATATGGTGGTTGTAGATGCACTGGAACAGGATAATGTATTCCGGACTGGATTCCGCGCTCTTCAAGGAATTTTTTAAGTTCGTCTCTGTACTTAGTCCTTATCACATATAGATGCCAAACTGGTTTGATTTTTCGATCTCCCTTTGGAGGTAGAATTATATCTCCTACACCCTCCAATTCCTTACTGTATCTTCTAGCAATTCTTCTTCTCTTTCTATTCCACTTGTCTAAGTATTTTAATTGAACTCTACCAATAGCAGCGTTTACGGTGTTCATTCGTGCTGTAAATCCAATAAAGTCATGCAGATACGAATTATTTTTCGATCTTCCAACATCTCTCAACTGCTTGGCAACCTCAGCAATATTGTAATCGTTGGTTGTAATCATCCCTCCATCGCCAGCAACTGTCATGTTTTTACTTGGATAAAATGAGAAGGCTGCAGCATCTCCAAAAGATCCTAATTTTTTATTTTTATATTCTGCTCCATGTGCTTGGCAAGCGTCTTCAACGATTGGAATACCGTATTTCTCACTAATTTCCATGATTTCATCCATGTTAGAGGGATATCCATAAAGATGAACAGGAATTATGGCTTTTACTCTATTCTTATAGTTTTTTATCGTCTTTTCGATTTCATTTGGATCAATAGTGTATGTGGACAATGATATATCTACGAAGATCGGTTTTGCACCAACATATACTATGGCATTTGCAGTAGAAATAAATGTCGCTGGAGTTGTAATAACTACATCACCCTGACCAACCCCTAGAGCTAAGAGAGATATGTGAAGTGCAGCAGTTCCACTACTTACTGCTACAGCATACTCTGTTCCTATATAATTCGCGAACTCTTCTTCGAATTTTTTAACTGATTCTCCTCTTAGAAAAAACTCGTTCTTTAAAGCTGATATGGCTGCTTTCATCATTTTTCTATTTAATACTGGTTCTATAAGATTTATTTTCATACCTTACCCTCCTATATAACTCCTTATTTTCATGAACTCCTTTTCGAAATCTTTTCAAGGTTCCTTTTTCCAATATTAAAAAGATTTCTAATACAATCAAAAATCCAATCACATCTTATTTAAGCTCTATCTTCAGTTCAAATGGATCAAAAATAACATCAGCTTCCTCGGGATCGATCCATTTCAGCCCCAACTTTTCTATTTCTTCTTTACTGAACATTTCATCGTAAACAAAGACATTCAAACCTTTTTCCATCAAAAGCTT
>NZ_JASKLM010000025.1:0-26728 GCF_030153625.1 Pyrococcus sp.
GATTGTTATTCCAGAGACGGGGTTGTTTGATGATCCCACAATACCTGCAAGATATCCAGCTATTGAGCTTCCAAGGAATCCAACTATAAGTAGAATTACTGCCATGATGAAAGCTATTCCAACAGAGTCAAGAATGTGCCAGTATAGGAGGAAGAGTGGGATGACGAATGCTGCTATCAAGATTAGAACGTAGTTTAATGGTAAGTCCTCTTCAGTTCTGGGGACTACCTCTCCTGATTGTCTCCTTCTTGCAGCTTCTAATCCAGCTTTTATTCCTCTAACTATTGGTCCTCTTAACTTAATGAGGCTCCATATTCCACCGACAACCATTGCACCTACTCCCATATACCTTATTTTTGTACTCCATATTGTCCATGCTAAGTCAAGTGGGCTCATGTCTCCTGCGTTCATTTGGGGAGCGTATAGTGGAATCGCAATGAACCATGCTATTGCTCCACCGAGGAATACGAGAAAAGCGATGTTGAGCCTAACTATGTATCCAACTGCAACTAAAGCTGCAGAGAGGTCACTTCCAAAGTAAAGAACTCTAGAGCCAATGGCCTTTGCAGTTTCCACAGTTCCTGCCCAAAGGCCAGAGCTACCAAGGAATTTGTATATTGCTCCTATTATTCCTCCATAGAAGATTGGTCTTGCGTGAGCTCCGCCTTTATCTCCAGCTATTAAAACATCAGCACATGCCGTACCTTCTGGGTATGGAAGCTTCTCCTCAACAATGAAAGCCCTCCTCAGAACAACTGTGAATAGTGCTCCAAGAGAACCACCAAGGGCTGCTATTATTGTTACAATGTAGTAGGGAAACTCTGTATAGTAGTTTAGAACAACTAAGGCTGGGAAGGTGAATATAACTCCAGCAGCCAAAGCTTCTCCTGCAGATGCGGCAGTTTGAACCATGTTGTTCTCGAGAATGTTTTTATCTTTGAAAGCCCTAAGGATTGCCATTGAGATAACAGCTGCAGGAATGCTCGCGCTAACTGTCATACCTGCGTACATTCCTAAATATGCGTTTGCTGCACCCATTATTATCGATAGAAGAACACCAAGGACAAAGGCCTTAACTGTATATTCTGGAAGAGTTTTCTCAGGCGGAACATATGGTGTAATTTTCTCCATAGCAAATCACCTCTTATAAATGCTTATTTTACTAAACTTTGTGCTTTAAATATTTTACTTTCATGAAACTTCAATCTTTTGAAAAGTTTCTTGTAAGAACGTGTAGATAAGGTTTATAATTTCCCTTACCTTTGGGTTAGCTTGAGAGGTGAGGATTATGAAGAAGATAAGACAGCCTATCATTGCAGTTCTAGGTCACGTTGACCATGGAAAATGTCTTCTTCCAGAAGAAAAAGTCGTTTTACCGGAGATTGGACTCGTCACTCTAAGAGAACTCTTTGAGCTGGCAAGTGAAGTGGTAGTTAGGGATGGGGAAAAGGAAGTTAGAAAGCTAGGGAAGATGTTAACAGGCATAGATGAAGAAGGAAACATCAAGCTTCTCGATGCTCTTTACGTGTGGAGAGTAAGGCACAGGGGTGAAATGATTAGAGTTAAGGTTAATGGATGGTATTCAGTTACCGTAACTCCCGAACATCCATTCTTAACCAATAGAGGATGGGTAAGAGCGGAAGAGCTTAAAGAAGGGGACTACATTGCCATTCCCAGGAGAGTATATGGGAATGAAGATTGGGGAAGATTCTCAAAAATTGCGGAGGAGCTTGGCATAAAGGCCAATGAAAAAGAATTCTACTTGGCTGGAGCATCGTTAAATATCCCTCCTAAACTTCTCTTTTTAGCCCCTTCAAAGCTAGCTTCGGCATTTCTTAGAGGATACTTTGATGCTAAAGGAGTTGTGAGGGAAAATTACGTTGAAGTGCCCTTCTTTGAAGATCTACCATTGCTGTTGCTTAGGTTTGGAATAGTCTCAAGAATTGAAGGGTTAACACTTAAGATTTCCGGTAAAAGAAATCTTGAGCTCTTCAGAAAGCACATAGGGTTTACAGATTCAGAAAAGGCCAAAGCTTTGGATGAATTAATATTAAGGACGAGGGAAAGTGAGAGGTATCCAATAGTGGAAGAGCTCAGGCGATTAAGCCTGCTCTTTGGGTTCATGAGAAATGAACTTAGGATTGAGGAGAATCCAACATACGAAACCATAATGAGAATTCTAGAGAGAATTGAGAGAGGCTCTCCAAACCTAGTGGATAAGATAGCTGTTCTAGAAGGAAGAATAAAGAATGAGAACTACCTAAGAATTCTTGAAGAGGAGGGACTAATAGAGAATGGAAGGCTTACAGAGTTGGGAAGAGAGCTTTTGGAGGTTTGGCGCAATAAGGAGTTTGATTCAAGGGATGTAGATTACGTAAGGAACATCGTCGAGAGCTTAGTCTTTCTTCCAGTTGAAAAAGTTGAGAGAATTGAATACGATGGTTTTGTGTACGATGTAACTACTGAAACCCACAACTTCGTGGCAAATGGAATCATAGTTCACAACACCACTCTTTTGGACAGGATAAGGAAGACGAACGTTGCAGCTAAGGAGGCTGGAGGAATAACCCAGCACATCGGAGCTACGGAGGTTCCAATTGATGTCGTTAAGAAGATAGCTGGGCCACTCATCAAACTTTGGAAAGCGGAGATAAAGCTCCCTGGCCTCCTCTTCATAGATACACCTGGGCACGAGGCATTTACAAGCTTAAGAGCTAGAGGTGGGAGCTTAGCTGACTTGGCGGTCTTGGTAGTTGACATAAATGAGGGATTCCAACCCCAAACAATAGAGAGCATAGAGATCCTAAGGAGGTACAAGACACCATTCGTCGTTGCTGCAAACAAGATAGATAGAATAAAGGGATGGGTAATAAAGGAGGATGAACCATTCTTGATGAACATTAAGAGACAGGATCAGAGGGCAATTCAAGAGCTGGAGACAAAGCTTTGGGAGTTAATAGGTAAGTTTTATGAGTTTGGATTCCAGGCCAATCGCTTTGATAGGGTTCAGAACTTCACTAGGGAGTTGGCAATAGTCCCAATATCAGCCAAATACGGAATTGGAATAGCTGAACTATTGGTTTTAATCGCTGGATTGAGTCAAAAATACCTGGAAGAGAGGCTCAAGATAGAGGTTGAGGGGCCTGCAAGAGGAACGATTTTGGAGGTTAGAGAAGAGCCTGGGCTTGGGCATACCATTGACGTGATAATCTACGAGGGGACACTACACAAGGACGACACGATAGTCGTTGGTGGGAAGGATAAGGCGATAGTAACAAAGGTTAGAGCTTTACTTAAGCCGAAGCCTTTAGATGAGATTAGAGATCCAAGATTTAGGTTTGATTACGTTGATGAAGTCACTGCAGCGGCTGGTGTGAAGATAGCAGCTCCTGGACTTGAGGAAGCTTTAGCTGGCTCTCCCGTCATAGCGGCTCCAACTCCAGAGGACGTTGAAAAGGCGAAGGAGGAAATTATGAGGCAGATCCAAAGTGTAGTCATAAGCACTGACAAGATGGGGGTCATAATAAAAGCAGACACCCTGGGAAGCTTGGAGGCTTTAAGCAAAGAACTTCAAGAGAAAGGGATACCAATAAGAAAGGCCGATGTGGGGAATATAAGCAAGACTGATGTAATGGAGGCTTTGAGCGTTAGGGAGGAGAATCCAAAATACGGTGTTGTCATAGGATTCAACGTGAAGGTTAACGAAGATGCCCAAGAGATAGCAAAGGCTAAGGGCGTCCCAATATTTGTCGGCAACATAATTTACAAACTGATAGAGGATTATGAGGCCTGGGTAAAGGAAGAGGAAGAAAAGAAGAAGAGGGAGCTCCTTGCAAAAGTAACATTCCCAGGAGTGATAAGGCTGTATCCAGATGAGAGGTATGTATTCAGAAGGAGCAACCCTGCAATAGTTGGAATTGAAGTAATAGAAGGAAGAATAAAGCCAGGAGTTACGCTAATAAAGCAGAACGGTCAAAAGGTGGGAACTATTAAGTCAATAAAGAGTAGGGACGAATTCCTTCAGGAGGCTAAGAAGGGCCAGGCAGTGGCTATTGCGATAGAAGGTGCTATAGTTGGGAGGCACATTCACCCTGGGGAAACCCTTTACGTTGATATCAGCAGGGACGATGCAATAATACTTCTAAAGTATCTAAGAGATGTTCTCGAGGATAGTGATATAAAGGCTCTTAAGATTATTGCCCAGATAAAAGCAAAGGAAGATCCATTCTGGAGGGCTATTTGAGAGCTTTCTTTTTTTTAAAAATATTAAAAAGGGTTACTTGTACTTAGCATCTAGCTGAAGTTGTTTAATTTTTGCAAGCACACCCTTCTTCGGTGCCTTGTCTTCTTCAATTATTTCTCCTGTCTTTACATCTATTTTTCCATAGTAGATTCCATTGTCTCCAGTAACTTTTATCGTAACTTGCCCTTTATCTTTGTGATGAATTAGCCACTCTGTCTTTAGATTTGACTCTCCATACTTCCTCTTTAGATGCTCATAGAATGTCTTCTCTATCCATAGCTCTGTAAATCTGACATCTCTATTAATGACTTCTCCAGTTGCCCTATGGAGAATTAACGTACCAACTTTATTTGGGC
This sequence comes from Pyrococcus sp., assembly GCF_030153625.1. NCBI lineage: Archaea > Methanobacteriati > Methanobacteriota > Thermococci > Thermococcales > Thermococcaceae > Pyrococcus > Pyrococcus sp. The sequence continues at coordinate 4,600 of NZ_JASKLM010000025.1, forward strand.
CCGAGAACTTGACTATCCAATTGTCATTTAGCTCTAGACTCTCTAGAACTCCTTCGCTTTCAACTTTCTTTACTGCCTCAATGGCTTTTTCTTTAGCAACTTCTTCTTTCAGAACTCTATCTATTTCCTCCAAAATCTTTCCGTCTTTGCTGACTTTTATCTTGACTTTGTGATTTTCCAAGCTTCCCGTTATTATATATGAACTTTCGTCCTTCTCTACTTTCTCTACCTCAATTTTCCCCGCGTATTTATTCCTTACAAGTTCGCTAGCAACTTTTTCTGAGATCTCAACACTATAATCAAGAACTTCTCCTCTTTCTCCTTCGAGTTTTACTATGGCTTTTCCGTCTTCTCCTTCCAGCGTTATTTCGAGGTATTGATGGTTGAGAATTCTGTACGATTTAAATTCGATGTTCTTAATTGGAAAGTTCTCAATAACGACATTCCTTGCGATTTCAGCACCTTTTTCGGGAGTTGGCAACTTCTTAGCCTCTTTTATTTTTCCAGTTCCAAGATCAACCTCGACTATTAATATTCCATCTTGAGTTAGTAGATCAACTATTGCTGTATTTTTGCCCCTCTCTATCCCTATTATCTCTCCCAGATAGTTTTCCTTGATTATCTCCACTATTGCCTCATCAGTCAGTACTATCTCTTCAGAAAGAACTTCTCCAGTATATAAATTGACAACAAAATCGAATTTGAACCTTTCAGTGTTTCCATGGACTCTAATTTTCCCTTTTCCTTCCTCCATTTTAACTTCTTTTACCTCTTCCCCAGTTCTCTCGACAACTATCTCCTTAACTTTTCCTACAAGGTACTCCTGGGAAAGTGGGGCAATTTCAACGTTGATTTCTCCAGATTTTAAGTCGATGGTTGCTTTCCCTTCATTCTCTCCAACCTTTAACTTAAAGTGGGCCTCTACAGGGATGTAAACTTTCTTTCTGTCCACTATTGATATGTCACTTTCAAGAACACCAAGCTTCTTTGCGGCGAATTCCTTGAAGAGAACTACGGCTTCCGTTAATGTCATTGCTACATCAATTTCCTTGTCGGTTGCTGTAATTACAGAATAATCATTAAGTAAAGCTTTGGAGACGTTGTTCTTAAGTTTTTCATCTTCCATTGCATCAAGGACTATTTCCTCCTTAGATAGGACTACGCCCTTTCCTTTCTTCTCATTTGCACTCCAAGATAGAATGTATCCAGTGGAGAGCTTAACTTTGAGTTCCTCTATACTAACAACATCCCTTCTTATAGGATATCTAGAACTTAGAAATCCCATAAGTTTTCTAAAGAGATCTTCGGCAGAGACGTCAAATAAGAGGGGAGCATCTAGCTTTATTGGTTTCAACTTTGGCTCTTCTTTTTTTGGTTCTTCCTCCCTCTTTTGTAGGAGTTCTTCTGGAGGCTCTATTCCATATCTTTCAAAGAGAGAAATGAGTTTTTTCCTATCCCAAGTTACTATAAGTCCTTTGTAGTCTCTAGATATTAGAATTCTTGCATCTCTAGTGACTCCATAGGGAACAACTATAATCCCCTTGTCTGCCTTATGCGTTCTAAGGACATCTGCAAAAACGTTCACATCTTTAGAGCTAAGCATTCCACTCGTGTGAATTTTTAAGAGCACTTTTTCAGTTCCGCTCAGGGGATCGTCTCTGATTCCCACTATGTCAAAGCCCCATTCTTCAGAAACCTTTTCGCTTTCTCTGAACCCTGTTCTCTTAAGTAATTCTAGAATCAGGGGTATGAGACTCTCCTTCGATGCATTAATTAAAATATCATCGCTCCACTTACCCATTTAATCACCCTACAAATTATCATCACGAAATAAAAGTATTTAATATTTTAGCTGAAAGAAGAAATCAAAAGATCAAAAGATTATACCCATCTCCATAGCTATCTTCCTTAGCCTTTCAATTCTCTTTTCAGTTGGTGGGTGAGTAGAAAATAGCTCTACAAAGTCCACTCCTCTGAATGGGTTTACTATGAACATGTGGGCTGTGGCTGGATTTCCATTCTTTAGGGGCCTGTACCTCACGGCTTCTTCGATCTTCATTAACGCACTCGCTAGAGCGTGAGGCTTTCCGCTTATCTTGGCTCCCGTTTCATCAGCTAAGTATTCCCTTGATCTGCTTATAGCGAGCTGAATTAGTGTTGCTGCAATTGGAGCAAGGATTATTGCCAAGATTAGAGCTACTATGTTTCCACCATCTCTATCTTCATCGTAAGCCCCGAACCATAAAGACCACCTCGCAAAGTTAACGAGAACCATTATTGCGCCCGCAAGAACAGCTGCTATCGTTTGAATTAGAGTGTCTCTGTTCTTTATATGGCTTATCTCGTGTGCAATAACTCCTTCCAATTCATCCCTATTCAAAATTCTCAGTAATCCCTCAGTCACGGCAACTACCGCATGCTCTGGACTTCTTCCGGTTGCAAATGCATTTGGCACTAATGTTGGGACTATAGCAACTCTGGGCTTGGGAATTCCCGCCTGCATGGCAAGCTTTTCAACTATCCTGTGGAGTTCTGGCGCTTCCTCTTCACTAACTATTCTGGCATTGTACCAACTCAAGACTATTGAGTCACTGAACCAGTAGCTGAAGAAGTTCATGAAAAGGGCTATGGTGAAGGCTATTATCATACCACCTTGACCGCCTATTAGATATCCAATACCCACCAATAGGCCAGTAAGAAATGCCATCAATAATCCAGTTCTCACCCATAATCCAATGCCCACTCTCAATCACCCCCTAACCTTAAATATGGGATAATCTCTTTATAAACTTTAGTCCAATCCACGATACCAACTCTCCTCTTAATCCCTGAGTTTATAAGGTTCAAAATTTCGTTCACAACTTCTTCAGGAGTCTTTCCCGTCGTGTCAACCTCTATGACATTTTCGTGCTCGTCTAAAGCCTCTATTAAGATTACATCAACAAGCTCGGCCTCGACGTTCTCTCCGATTTTATCCTTGGAATAACCCCTCTCTTTAAGCCTTTCTGCGATAGTTTTTGGATGAGCCCTGAGAACAATGACTAGATCAGCGGGCATTAAGTGGCTCAAATGCCCATCTAAAACAACGTTCTTGCCTTTAAACTCCTTCTCAACAAAGTAAGCTAGCTCGTCAACCTCAACTTCAAGCTCATCTCCTTTAACTTCCCCAATACCCTTTTCTAGAGCAAAATCTCTCAAATTTACATACTTACACCCAAGTTTTTCGGCCAATTTCCTAGCAACTGTTGTTTTTCCAACTCCTGGGGTTCCAGTAATAGCTATTATCATCCTCTTCTCCCTCTCTTTAACTTTCCAAGTAAAGTTTAAAAAGATGAATCTCTTCGTCGAAAGTCGAGATTAAGTTCAACATTTACCGAAATACTTTTATATCTAAAAATCCAATAAATTTCCCAGGTGATTATATGGAGGTAAAGTTGCTACTTCAGAGGTTAAATGTTGTAAGAAGGAGGAAAGAGATTCTTTTGCTTGAAGAGGCTAGACTTACAAGGCTTATGAGGCAGAAAAAGCTCCCAAATCCGAATGTTATAAGGATATTAAAGAAGGAGAAGGAACTTATTCTTCGGGAAGAGGCGAAGATTATAAGGGCTCTTAAACAAGCGGGCAGCTAACTTTTTAACCCTATTGTCTTTATTTTTCTCCGATGATAATCTTGGGAATTCATGACGGTCATGATGCAGGGGCTGTTTTGTTTAAAGACGACGAGATCTATGCGGTTAATGAGGAGAGACTTAACAGGATCAAGAAGTACAGAGGATTTCCAGAGCTAAGCTTGAGAAAAGTTTTGGAGATGGGAGAAGTTTACCCTGAAGAAGTTGACATTATAGCAGTTGCTGGACTTTTTAGAAAACAAAAAAGGTTAATTGAGCTTGAAAAGAATCTTAAATCTGTTTTTGGCCCAGGTTTTAAAAGCAAGGTAATATTTGTTGAGCACCATTTGGCTCACGCTGCCTCAGCTTATTATTCTTCAGGATTGAAGGATTCATTAGTTTTAACAATAGATGCTGCAGGAGATGGGTTAAGCTCTACGATAAACATTGGGAGAGAAGGAGAGATTATTAGAATTGCCCAATCAACGTATCTTGACTCCTTGGGAGATTTTTATGCTTCAATAACGGAGTTATTAGGGTTTAAACCAATGAGACACGAAGGAAAAGTCATGAGCCTGGCCGCCTATGGAAAACCGAGCTATGATCTTTCATCAATTATAGAACTCGATGGCCTCAGCTTTGAAAATCATCTAAAGGTTGTGGGTATAGAGGCAACTAAAAAGCTTGCTGAATTCTTTTCATTTCCATTTGAAAAGGGCAAAGAGGTATCATCCAACCTGAAAAAAGGAATTTTAGATGGAGAGTTAGAGAAAAAAGCGATTGAGATAGCTGCGAGCGCCCAAGCACACTTAGAAAAGCTTGTGGAAGAGTTGGGAATTAAGCTGAAGTCTTATAATCTTCCAATTTCATATGCTGGGGGAGTTGCTCAAAATGTAAAGGCCAACGCAGTTTTAAGACGAATATTTGGAGATATCTGGGTCTTTCCTGCTATGGACGATGCTGGTTTGGCTTTTGGTGCAGCTGTCTATGTAAAGGCCCAGGTGGAGAGGTTGGAAGGGAAGTGGAAGCCATTTAAAATGGAACATGTATATCTTGGACCTAGTTACTCTAAGTCTGAAGTTGAAGAGGAAGTCAACAAAGAAGGGTTAGAATGGGAAGAAGTCGATGACGTTCCATCTTTCGTTGCTGATATGCTTGAGGAAGGAAAAATCGTTGGATTTTTCCAAGGAAAAATGGAATATGGACCGAGAGCATTGGGAAATAGGTCAATACTTGCCGATCCCAGGGATGAAAATGTTAAGGAAAAGCTTAACATTGCGCTAAAAAGAGATGTCTTTCAGCCATTTGCCCCGTCCATACTTGAGGAGCGAGCGGAAGAATACCTGGCAGACCTTACGGGCGAGCCCAACAGGTTCATGACAATGAGTTATTTAGCCTCTGATGAATTCAAGAGCTTAGCTCCAGCTGTTGTTCATGTCGATGGAAGTACAAGACCTCAGGCCGTAAATTACATGCACAATCCGGTCTATTACAAAATTATAAAGGAATTTGAGAAGAGAACTGGAGTAGGGGCTGTTTTGAATACATCCTTCAACATGCATGGGGAGCCAATTGTTTGCTCTCCAAAAGATGCAATAAAAACCTTCAAATTAGCAAAGCTAGACTTGCTGGTAGCTGAAGGATTGGTTGTGTGGCAAACTTAACCTCTTAGTAATTATGTTTATTTTGAATTAGTATCATTGTTCTTTCCATAAACTTTATAAAAATTAAGTGACTAAAGTTCTTGGAGATAGGTTCACGTGGTGGTATAAATGAGGTTTTTAATAAGACTAGTTCCAGAGGATAAGGATAGGGCATTTAAAGTACCCTACAATCATCAATACTACCTCCAGGGTTTAATATACAACGCTATTAAATCTTCCAATCCGAAGCTTGCAACATATCTCCATGAAGTTAAGGGCCCTAAACTCTTTACGTATTCACTTTTTATGGCCGAAAAAAGAGAACATCCCAAAGGCTTGCCATATTTCCTAGGATATAAAAAAGGATTTTTCTACTTTTCTACTTGCGTCCCTGAGATAGCTGAGGCCTTGGTGAATGGATTGTTAATGAACCCAGAAGTTAGGCTGTGGGATGAGAGGTTTTATCTTCATGAAATTAAGGTTTTAAGAGAGCCCAAGAAGTTCAACGGTTCAACCTTTGTAACGCTCTCCCCAATAGCCGTTACAGTAGTAAGAAACGGCAAGTCATATGACGTTCCCCCAATGGAAAAAGAGTTCTACTCTATTATAAAAGACGACCTGCAGGATAAGTACGTTATGGCCTATGGAGATAAACCTCCCAGTGAATTTGAAATGGAGGTTTTAATTGCAAAACCAAAGCGATTTAGAATAAAACCGGGGATTTACCAGACTGCGTGGCATTTGGTGTTTAGGGCTTATGGAAATGATGACCTCCTAAAAGTTGGATACGAAGTAGGGTTCGGAGAAAAGAATTCCCTGGGCTTCGGAATGGTTAAGGTTGAGGGCAATAAAACGACGAAGGAGGCTGAAGAGCAAGAAAAGATAACATTCAACAGTAGAGAGGAATTAAAAACTGGAGTATAATTACTTTGTTAAGGTTTAAAAAATTCTAATTTTTTCTTTCAGCTTTTTCTCTGGTTATATTAATAGAAATTTTTAAAAACTTTTGTAGATACACTTTATTTGGCTCGGTGAGGTAGCATGTTTATTGAAGAATTTGAAATTGAGTTCATAACTCCAGCATTTATTAGAGGTGCTGACCAGAGAATACCAGAAGTGAGAAGTCCTTCAATAAAGGGAGCAATGAGATGGTGGTTCAGAGCTTTGGCTGGCTCATATTTTGGAGACGATGCTCAAAAACTTAAAGAAATAGAAAACCAAGTTTTTGGGAGCACAAAGGAAAGAAGCAGAGTAAAAATTTCTGTTACACCGCTTAGTTCTCCAAAAAGATTAAACCTTAAAGAGTTTAAGGATAAAAATGTTGGGTACATCTGGTTTTCAATAAATCTGCTCGGAAAAAGAGGGACTATAACTCACTATTATCCTCCTGGGAGCAGATTTAGAGTAGTTCTAGAATCACCTAGCGAAAGGGTTATTAAGCTGGCAACTTTATCTCTCTGGGCTCTTGTGAGCTTAGGTAGTGTTGGATTTAGAAGTAGACGGGGAACAGGTTCAATGAAAATCGTTAGGGCAAGTAGCGAAGTTCTGGAGGATTTGGGACTCACAACAGAATTCAATTCTATAGATGAATTTAAAGATTCTTTGAAAAGGGTGTTAGATGTCACAGGCGAAATTTTAGGAGTAAAAAATAGCGAAACTAATAAGTCCCTCCCTTCTTACGCTACTTTAAAGTTTTCAGACGTTGAAGTATTTGGGCCAGGGAAGAATACTTGGGAGGTATTAGCTCAGTTCAACAACTCTTACAAGGAATACCTAAGGAGGAGAATTAAGAAGTATCAAAGGATAATATTTGGATTGCCTCGATTTAAGCTTAGAGGCGTGAGGAAAGACCTAAGGAGAGCTTCTCCCCTTTGGTTTGGCGTTGTAGAGATAGGCGGAAAGCCATATGGAAGGATAATCAAGTTCTTCCAATCTACATTTCATCCAGAAGTAAGAAGCAAACATATAGTTGATTGGAACGTTCTTTCAAATTTTGATTGGTTTATATCCTCTAGACTTCCTGTGACTAAGGTGTGGGGTGGTTGGAGTGGTTAACATCAAAGAGAAACTTTTTGTATACCTTCATGATCCACCAGACAAGGCTCTAAAAATTGAAAATCATGAGGAAAGGTCAAAAAAGATATTAAGTTCTGTCAATATCCAGTACTCGAGAACGGACAAAGTTAAACAAGCAGATGCACTTTCTTCTAAGACTCAGAGATTTATAATTCGAACAAAGGAAAATAAAGAGCCAGTAATAGATTTTTTGGGTAGATCTTCAGGAAAGTACTTCCATGTTGGATATCCTGTTTTTATACACCCCATATCCACAGAAATTAAGAGGTATGAAACACTTGAAAAGTACATAGACCTTGGCAGGAGTAATAGAGGGGAAAGATTTGTTAACGAGTTTTTGGAAAGGGTTTCAAAGCTTGAAGGCGATGTTCTCAAAGAGGTCTTTGAAGATGCTAGTAACAAATTTAAAGGAGAAGAGAGTAAACAGTGGGCCTACATCTGGCAGTTTTATCCCGTAAAACTCAAAGAAGGAGTCAAGGAATTTGCCAAGTCAGAGTTAAAACTTAAAGAGGAAGAAGCAGAAAAGTTTGCAGAGGAATTTGTTAACCTCCCAGCTGATACAAGATTTCCAGATCATGCAATTTGGACCCATTTAGACTTAACTTCCGCATTATCCGTTAAGGATCCCACTTTGCTCAGGATCAAAATAGTTCCAGTTCAACCTTTTATTGCCAATTCAAGAAAGCAGTTAGATCTCTGGGCCTCCAGTCATCTCCTTTCAATGCTTATGTATAAAGCTTTAGAGGTGATAGTGGACAAGTTCGGGCTAGAACATGTAATCTATCCATCTCTAAGGGATCAACCCTTCTTCTTGAAGTTCTACCTGGGGGAAAACATAGGTGATGAAATCTTAGTTGCAAACTTGCCTAACAAAGCGCTTGCAATAGTCTCAGGAAAGGAGGCTGAAAAGATTGAAGAAGAAATCAAGAAAAGAATTAGGGATTTCCTACTCCAACTGTACAGAGAAGCTGTTGATTGGGCAGTTGAAAATGGAGTAGTAAAAGTGGATAGAAGTGAAAAGGATAGCATGCTCAAGGAAGCATATCTTAAAATTGTGAGGGAGTACTTCACCGTCTCGATAACCTGGGTATCTCTTTCCGAAAAGGAGGATATCTATCAAGTAACAGAGAACGCGGGTCTCTCGGATGAAGATGTTAAGAAGTGGCTAAAGTTTGCAGAAAAGAAAGAAAATAGTAGAGTTCTCGAGAGGATTGCAATATACCCACTTTTGGTAAAGATATTGGATAGCCTGGGAGAGAGAAAAGTTACAGAAGAAAGGTTCGAAAAAAGCGAACAACTCAAAGGATGGAAGTGCCACGTTTGTGGTGAGAATCTTGCAATTTTTGGAGACATGTACGATCACGATAATCTTAAGAGTTTGTGGCTTGATGAGGAACCATTATGTCCCATGTGTTTGATAAAAAGGTATTATCCAGTGTGGATTAGGAGTAAAACTGGACAGAAAATAAGGTTTGAGTCGGTGGTAGATGTTGCACTTCTGTACAAGAACTGGAGGAAGATATTTGACGAGAAGTATGGAAAAGACCTAGTCTCAAAGGCTAGGGAAGTTAGTGAAGACTTCGTAAAGGACAATATGCTAGTAGATTCGGATCTATACTATTCTTCAACCTGGGAATCTGGACTTTCTAAAAAGCTCAAAAATAAGAAAGAGATTGATGAGGAAAAAGTTAAGGAAGTTGTTGACTTCTTAAATGCGGCTTATAAAGAAATCGGTAATCCACCAAAGTACTATGCTATTCTAGTTATGGATGGCGACGATATGGGGAAAGTTATTTCAGGAGAGGTGCTTGGAGAAATATCAACTAGAATTCATCCAAATATTAGGGATTACGTTGAAATTCCAGAAGCAAAATATTACTCCACCCCGCAGGTTCACGTGGCTATAAGCCAAGCATTGGCTAACTTTTCGATAAGGGAAGTTAGATCCGTAGTTAAAGACGAGGGATTGCTAATATACGCTGGAGGGGATGATGTCCTAGCAATTTTGCCAGTCGACAAAGCTTTAGAAGTTGCATATAAGATAAGGAAAGAATTTGGCAAGAGCTTTGAAAATGGTTCTCTTCTCCCAGGTTGGAAGTTGAGTGCTGGAATTTTGATAGTCCATTATAAGCATCCATTGTATGACGCCCTAGAAAAGGCAAGAGATCTTCTCAATAATAAAGCAAAAAACGTTCCAGGAAAAGATACACTAGCTATAGGCCTACTTAAGAGGAGTGGTTCCTACTATATCTCCCTAGTGGGATGGGAATTAATTAGGGTCTTCTACAACTCAGAGCTGAGGAAAAAGCTATTGGAAGAGAAAGGTGGAGTGGGAAAGAGGTTCATTTATCATGTGCTCAGAGAAGTTGATACTTGGCCAAAAGTTGGAATAGACGAGATGCTTAAGTTTGAGGTGATTAGACATATCAGGGGAAGGAACAAAGAAGAAACTAAAGAGCTCAGAGAAAAGATCTATGGAGAAATAAAGGATCTTCTTGAGCATGTAAGAGGGAACAATGAAGTTGAAAAAGTTAGAGGCTTATTCACATTTCTAAAAATAATCACGGACGCGGAGGTGTTTCCATGATTGAGGTTACTTTTACTCCTTATGATGTCCTCTTATTTAGAGAAAGTAGGCCTTTTGATGCAGGAAGTGAAAGTGTGGCAAGATCAATTATTCCTCTTCCCCAAACAGTCGCTGGCGCTATAAGGACTCTTTTATTCTACAAAGACCTCAAGAATTGTGTTGGAGTGGGTGAGGAGGAACCCGAATTTACGTTAGTTGGGATTGCAATTGGAACAGAGAAAGGCAGAATTTACCCCCTTCCCTTCAATATCATAAAAAGCGAGAAATTCTACAAAGTTGTCAACCCAGGTAGATTTTTAGGGAAGTTAATTCTTCCTCCAAAAGGAAAGTACAAGAGTGGCTATGTAACTGAAAGCATATTGGAAAAGTATTTGAAGGGAGAATTAAAAGAAGTAGAAGAAAATAAAGTAATAAGGATTGAAAAGGAAAAAAGGATTGGCATTAAGCTTTCTAGAGAGAAGAAAGTAGTTGAAGAGGGAATGCTATATACTGTTGAATTCCTAAGAATTGAGAAAATTTACGCTTGGATAGAAGACCCAGGATGCGGAATCAAAGATATTTTGTCATCATATGAGTTCTTAACGTTAGGAGGAGAAAGTAGAGTTGCTTTTGTGGAAGTGGACGACAAAACACCCGATATATTTAATAGAGAATTAGGATCAACAAAGAAAGCCCTCTTCTATTTCTCAACTCCCACAATAGGGAAAGTTGGAGAAATAGTACAAGAACTTGAGAAAAGATTGAATGCAAAAATTGATGATTATCTTCTTGTTTCCTCTAGACCTACAGCAATTTCTGGGTGGGATATGCATGAAAAGAAGCCAAAAGGTACTAAATTTGCGATACCTCCTGGTTCAGTTCTCTTTGTAGAGTTTAAGGAGGAAGTAGAAGTTCCCCCCTACATTAAGCTTGGTAAGTTAAAGAAACTTGGCTATGGGCTTGCTTTAGGAGGGATATGGGAATGAGAGTTTTGGTAACTACATGGGGTAATCCCTTCCAGTGGGAACCAATAACATATGAATACAGAGGAATCAAAGTTAAAAGCAGAAATACCTTGCCAATTCTAGTCAAGACTCTTGAGCCAGAGAGGATTCTAATCCTTGTGGCTGATACAATGGCCAACTACTATGATTCAGGAAAAAATAAGCCAGAAATAGAAGAAAAATCGTTTTCGTCTTATTCGGAAGTTGTGGAAGATACAAAAGAAAGGATACTATGGCACATAAAAGAGGAGGTCATTGAAGAACTCCGTGAGGAAGATCCTGAGCTTGCTAAGAAAATTGAGAATATGTTAAAAGATGAAAGAATTACAATTGAAGTTCTTCCCGGCGTTGGAGTCTTTGGCAACATTACAGTAGAGGGAGAAATGCTTGACTTCTATTATTATGCCACATACAAGTTGGCCGAATGGTTGCCAGTTCAGAACAATTTAGAGGTTTACTTAGACCTAACTCATGGGATAAATTTCATGCCCACCTTTACTTACAGAGCCCTAAGAAACTTGCTTGGATTGTTGGCCTACTTGTACAATGTAAAGTTTGAGATAGTTAATTCAGAACCTTATCCCCTGGGGGTTTCACAAGAAATAAGGGAGAACACAATTCTCCATATTAGGGAAATTGGAGAGGGAGTAGTTCGTCCTAGACCACAGTATTCTCCAGTAGAAGGAAAGCTTTACTGGAATGCATTTATAAGCTCTGTAGCCAATGGCTTCCCGTTAGTCTTTGCCAGCTTTTATCCAAATATTCGGGACGTAGAAGATTACCTTAACAAAAAGCTTGAGGAATTCCTGGTGGGAATTGAGGTTGGGGAGAGAGAAGATGGAAAACCTTATGTTAAAAGAGAGAAAGCTCTTGACAGGAGCTTTAAGAATGCTTCTAAGCTCTACTATGCTTTAAGAGTGTTCAATACAAAATTCCAAAACTATCCAAAAAAAGAAGTTCCTATTGAAGAAATAATGGAGATATCAAAGATATTCGAGTCTCTTCCCAGGATTGGAATTATTTTAGAGAGGCAAGTAGAGTGGCTAAGAAATTTAGTATATGGAAGATTATGGTATGAAAATGGAGAACAGAAAATAAAGAAGGGTCTTTTAGAGATTATCAAGGATAAGAAGGATAAAAGGAAAGAGGCCGAAGCTCTTAAAAAAGGGAAGACAATATCTTTAGCCGAAGCTGCAAAGCTTACAAGAATATTTTCTCCGAGTGGAGAAAGAATAGAGACAATAGAATCTCCAAATGTTGTTCGTAACTTTATAGCACATTCTGGATTTGAGTATAACATTGTCTATGTGAAATATGATAGACTAAGTGATAGGCTGTACTTTTTCTATAAGGATAAAGAAAAAGCTGCAAATCTCGCTTATGAAGCCCTTTTATATAGGGGTGAAAAAGAATGAAGGCATATTTAGTTGGGTTATATACCTTAACTCCAACCCACCCGGGAAGTGGAACTGAGCTTGGAGTGGTAGACCAACCAATTCAGAGAGAAAGACACACAGGATTTCCAGTAATTTGGGGCCAGAGTCTCAAGGGTGTATTAAGGAGCTACCTTAAATTGGTAGAAAAGGTTGATGAGGAGAAGATAAACAAAATATTTGGCCCACCGACAGAAAAAGCTCATGAGCAGGCTGGGCTAATAAGTGTCGGAGATGCAAAGATACTATTCTTCCCTGTTAGAAGTCTAAAAGGTGTTTACGCATACGTAACTTCTCCACTAGTTCTTAACAGGTTCAAAAGAGACTTAGAGCTAGCTGGGGTTAAGAATTTTCAGACAGAAATTCCCGAGTTAACAGATACCGCAATTGCAAGTGAAGAAATTACAGTTGATAACAAGGTGATTCTTGAAGAATTTGCAATTCTCATTCAAAAGGATGACAAAGGAATTTTGGAAAGTGTAGTTAAAGCTATTGAACAAGCCTTTGGAAATGAAATGGCAGAGAAAATAAAGGGTAGAATTGCCATAATCCCAGATGACGTGTTTAGAGATTTAGTGGAGCTGTCGACAGAAATAGTAGCTAGGATAAGAATTAATGCTGAGACAGGAACTGTAGAAACTGGAGGACTGTGGTATGAGGAGTATATTCCTTCGGACACATTGTTCTACTCACTAATACTTGTAACTCCCAGGGCAAAGGATAATGATATGGCCCTAATCAAAGAAGTTCTAGGAAAGATTAACGGCAAATATCTCCAGATTGGAGGTAATGAAACCGTTGGGAAGGGCTTCGTCAAAGTTACTCTTAAAGAGGTGACCAACAATGGAGGTACACATGCTAAGTAAAGATAACAAGAAAAGCATAAGAAAAACTCTAGAACAGCGGAGGGGCGAGTATGCTTACTATGTGATAAAAGAAGTGGCAGATCTTAATGACAAGCAACTTGAGGAAAAGTATGCCTCCCTAGTTAAGAAAGCCCCAGTCATGATATTGTCCAATGGTCTCCTTCAGACGCTTGCATTTTTACTTGCAAAGGCCGAGACTTCACCAGAAAAAGCTAATCAGATCTTGAGTAGAGTCAATGAATACCCACCTAGGTTCATCGAAAAGCTTGGGAATGACAAAGACGAGCACCTTCTCCTGTACCTTCACATAGTCTACTGGTTGAGGGAAAATGTAGACAGAAACATCGATGTGAAAACTCTATTATCCCAGGATTATTCAAAAGTTCTGTGGGCAACAAAAGAAGCAATAGCGCTCCTGAACTGGATGAGGAGATTCGCTGTTGCAATGCTCAAGGAAGAGGGGAAAGAGAATGAAGGAAGTAGTTAAATTGGTTCTCCTGGGGGAGAGACAGAACTCCCTTAACCTCTCACTATACTTCAACAAATATCCTCCAACCATAATCTATCCAGAGGTACTGGAAGATAGGAACAAGAAACTTGCTTCACCCTCAGGATCACAGAGAAAGATATCCCTCTTGGTCTTAAATCAAGGGGTTCTTCAGTTTAACAAAATAAAAGAGACAATAGAAAAGTCGTTGCCAATTGAAACTAAGGTAAAACTTCCTCAAAAAGCATATGAATTGTACAAGAAATACTACCAGGATTACACTGACATGCTTAACTCATTACACGCCATTACTGGAAAGTTTAAGACTCAATCAAGGCTCGTAGTTGGGCTTGGTGATGAAAGCGTTTATGAGACAAGCATAAGGCTTCTTAGAAACTATGGAGTGCCTTACATTCCTGGGTCCGCAATTAAGGGAGTTACTAGGCACTTAACTTACTACGTTCTAGCAGAATTTATCAATGAAGGAAATGATTTCTATAAGAGGGCAAAGACTGTTCAGGATGCATTTATGAAAGGTGATCCTAAAGAAATTCTTTCCAATGCTAAGGTACCGGAAAGGTGTAGTAGGCTTTGTAAAGAATTTCTCAGAATATTTGGAGAGAAAAAGGTTCCAGAGATTATAGATGAACTCATAAGAATCTTCGGAACCCAGAAAAAAGAAGGAGAAGTTGTATTCTTTGATGCAATACCCATAGCTGAAGAGATAGCAGATAAGCCGATCTTGGAGTTAGACATAATGAATCCTCACTATGGGCCGTATTATCAAAGTGGAGAGAAAAATGTCCCACCTCCTGGGGACTGGTATGATCCCATCCCAATATTCTTCCTCACAGTACCAAAGGATGTCCCCTTCCTAGTTGCCGTTGGTGGCAGAGATAGAGAACTTACAGAAAAGGCCTTTAGCCTCGTTAAGTTGGCCCTTAGAGACCTTGGTGTTGGTGCAAAAACTTCTCTTGGCTATGGGAGGCTTGTTGAATATGTTTAGCTGGACGGGACACCCCTTTGTTGACGGGGGCTTAGCAGCTCTTCTTTTATATTCCGAAAAAACTAGACCGGAAGAGTTAACCCAGGAAGACATTGAAAAAGCCATAAAATTTGCATCTGAACTATACGCCAGAAAAGATTGGAGTTCAAGTTATCTCCACGCCCTCCTCTTTCCAAATAGTGGTCTTTTAATGGCTAACCCAAGCATGGCAAAGAAAAGAACTCCTGAAAATATAGCAAAAAACTTAGAAAGCCTACTTAATGAAAAGGAAGACCCCAATGCACCAATTTGTGAAATCTGTGGGAGGAGACACTCACGTAGCAAGCCCGTTTATCGCTCTGAATTCCCTCTCATTGGGAGTGGAGGAGTTCCAAACTATTTCCCCTCAGGAAAAGAGGGTGCGAACATCTGCTCTCATTGTTTGTTCCTTGTACAATTCTTACCACTAATTCTCTACCGCCTTCGTAGATTACTTCTCATCCACACATATCCCCCAGAGCTGATGTTGGAACTTCACAGAGAAGCGTTAAAAGATGTTCGTCTTACCAAGTTAGTTTCCTCTGGGAGAGGGTACCAAAGGCCCGAAAATTTCTTGTTTACCCTTCTCACTGAGGTTACCATTAAAACAGAAAGAGAGGAACTTTGGGAAAATGCATCAATTACCCTTTACTACTTCACAAATCCAAACAGAGAAAGACCGAAAATGATGATAATTCACGTTCCTTCTTCTGTGACTAGATTTGTGGCTCACGCGGCTAGGCATGATTTAAGTGGATGGAAGAGAATAGTGGCCATGGGATGGAAAAAAGGTAGTGATGAGAAAAGCAGTCCAAACGAGGTCTATCTGAAGCTTTTGAATGGCGAAAGCATTCTACCCTACTTCATTAATGTTGCTAAAAGGAGAACAAATGCTAGCTGGGATCTTCTCTCCTTTTATTGTACGGAGGTGTTAGGATTGGATGAAAAGGCCCTCGAATTTATTAAAGAGGTAGGGGATAGGATAGTTGAAACTCTAAAAGAGCTCCCAGACAATAAGCTGTCTGCAAGGGTTAGAGAGCTCGAAAGGGCAGAAAAGCTCTATCAGTTTGAGGCATTTTTTGTAAACTTAGAAAAACTTCGCCAGAGGTTGGGCCTTAAAGATCCACTATTGACGTTTGATGAGTTTGCAAGAGTACTAACAATTTATGGAGAAGATTTGGAAATTTCTTGGAGAACTGTCCGGAACCTTTTGCTTTTTAGGATTTATGAAAAGCTCCACGACAGACTTGCTAAGATTGAAGCTTCTGAAGAAGCTGAATTTTATGGAGCTGGAGAGGAGGTGGAAGAATGAAGTTTGCTGCAGGTTTTGTCTTGATTGACGCCCCCCACTCTGCCCTGAACATGTTGGGGATTGACGAAAATCTGCCCGACAGAAACGTTACGAGAGTAAAAACCCTCAGAAGGGGAGGAAACAGATACGTATATGTCTCTCCACAGGCATGGAGATACTGGTGGAGAACCACACTTAAAGAGTATTTCAAGTGGGAACTCTCTCCGCTGTTTAGGGAAGAGAAACAAGTGTTTACAGCGGCAAATCCAATTAAATACCCAGATGATGATGTTTTTGGATATATGAGGGCTTATAAGAAAAACAACGTAAATGTCACTGTTACGAGGGTTTCTCCACTAAAAAACACGCCTCTAATTTCAGTACTTCCTGACAGGAGCTCTCTAACAATAGATGAAGGCTACGCCTCTAGGCATGAGGGGGATCCCGTTCCCTACAGCCAAGAATTTTATTCAACAGTTCTCAAGGGAGCATTTTCACTTGACTTGGATTTGGTGGGTAGATTTACAACTAAGAACAAGGCTGGATATAAGAACCTACTTACAAGAAGCGACATTCCAAAGAAGGGAAAGGCCGGAGAGATAGTTAAAGAAATTGAAGAATTAGAAAAGTTGGCTAGGGAGATTGGAGTGGAGATTAAGGAAGAGGAGTGGATAATGCCTAAAGAGGTTAGAAAAAAGAGAGCAGTAGAAACTATAAAGGCCCTTCGCTACTTGACTGGAGGGGCAAAACAGACTCAATATCACACTGACGTTACTCCAAAGTTCTTCCTGGGGATAATTGTCAACGGTGGCATAAACCCATTCATTAGTGGAATTGTCAGGGAAGAAAAAGGAGAAATAATTTTAGATGCTGAAGCGTTAGCTACAAGGTTGGAAGACTTCTCGGAGATAATAGATTCTGAGCTGTTTCTAGGATACGACAAGGGATTTGTAAAAGAGCTAGGACTGGACATAGAGGCATTGAAGTCTGCTGTTAGCATTGAAGTAATGGAAGGAAAAGTTGGAGAGGTTATTGAGAGTTTTGCGGAAGAAGCTGGGAAGTATTATTTGTAAAGGTGAGGCAATGATAAGGGTAAAACTGAAGTCCTGGACGGCTTCATTTCGTTATCCCACCTTTCAAGCTGGAAATCAACCTACCCTTCCAGTTCCCCCTCCCTCCACTATTCAGGGAATACTTTCCGCTGCAAAGGGCGAGCCTGTATATCTCTCTGAACTCCCTTACGTTGGCTATGTTTTCAAAAGTGAAGGTAGGGGAGTTGACTTAGAGAGGATATATTCCCTCTCTAAGGAAGAAACAGATGTTATTGCAAGAGAAGTTCTTTATAATGCGGAACTCAACCTCTACCTTCCAGATGAGTGGGAGAGGTATTTCAGAAAGCCTAGATACCAGCTTCTCCTGGGAAGATCAAGCGATCTAGCAACCGTGGAGGAAATTAAGAAAGTGGAGCTTGAGGAGAAAAAAGCTCCAATAGGAGGGACAGTTGTGCCAATAGACCTGGGCATACCTGGGATAGTTCACGCACTGGTTGTTGAGTATGACTATTCAACGATTCCCAGGAAGCCAAGACTAATTAAACCCTTTGTAATTCTTCCCTTCCCTAGAAATATGGGAGAAAGGAAAAGACAAACGGCAAAGGCCTTATATGATCCTGATTTAGACATAGGAGTTTATCTGCATAGGTGGAGGCCATGAAACCGTGCTTTGCAAAATTTCTTCCACATGACTTCCTAGAGTGTCACGTCATGGACATAATAAATGTTCTCAAAAGCATGAAAGTAGCTTTCCCCTGGTTGGAGGGTATATTCCCAGAAGTCTGGACGCTGGCATTTTACGCAATTGTTCTCCACGACCTGGGAAAGTGTGCTTTAGGTTTCCAAAAGAACCCAAAAAAGTGGGGATATAGGCATGAGATTCTCTCCACCCCATTTATTCAATTTTTGGACTTCAAGGACGAGCACAAAATGTTGATAGGCTTGTCTATTCTAACCCACCATAGACCGATAAGCGAGGTAAAGAATTACATTCCGATTGAAGGGTACAGGGAAGCATATGAAGAAAAAGTTGAAGAGCTACTTGAAAATAGAGAGTACATCGAACTGTACTTCTCAAGAGTTCCTCTTTGGGAAATATACGTGTTTGGAGAAAGGAAGGATTTCTTTGTATTGCCAAAGAATTGGGAGGAGAAGATAAGAAACTTTCGGTTTGAGGAGTTATTGGATTGGTACGAGGATAAAGTAAATGAGTTTAAGGATTATATGACAGTTTTAAAGGGCCTATTAAATGCTTGTGACCATCTAGCCTCTGCAGGAGAAACCACAATAAGATTCCTTCCAGACATAGAGGAACTTGTAGAGATGAAAATCCCAAGGGGAAAGTGGAGACCTCTCCAACTTTTATCCTCTACAACAGAGGGGAACGCAATTCTTTATGCTCCAACAGGTTATGGAAAGACTGAAGCGGCCCTTCTATGGGCAAATAAAAATGCTCACAAAGTTAAGAAGGGGATATCAAGCAGAATATTCTACATTCTTCCCTATAAGGCCAGCATAAATGCCATGCATAGAAGGTTGTTGGAGATGTTTAAAGACCCAGGATTAGTTGGCCTTCTCCACAGCTCATCAGGGATTTATCTTTATTCATCTTCATTGGAACACAAAAGGTTGCAATCTCTCTATGGAAAGATCTACTCCCCACTGAAGATCACAACACCTTTCCAAATAATGAAGGCATTTTTTGGAGTTGGATTCTTTGAAATAACATTAGTGGAGCTAATGAACTCTCTATTAATTTTTGACGAGATTCACGCATATGAGCCCAACATCCTGGGAATTATACTAGCTATGCTAGAACTGCTAAAGGATAAAAACGTGAAAGTTCTCGTAATGACGGCTACTTTTCCAAAATTTTTGGAAGAGCTAATAAAATCGGTCTTAAATCCTAAAGAGCTCAAAACACCTCCAGAAGAGGC
Source organism: Pyrococcus sp. (assembly GCF_030153625.1). Taxonomy (NCBI): domain Archaea; kingdom Methanobacteriati; phylum Methanobacteriota; class Thermococci; order Thermococcales; family Thermococcaceae; genus Pyrococcus; species Pyrococcus sp. The sequence goes on from NZ_JASKLM010000025.1 coordinate 23,587, forward strand.
CGATAAATTCACGAGACATAGGGTGAACATAATTGAAGGAGATATACAGAGTCTAGACTCGGAGGAATTTTCTGGGCCAAGGCCTACATTGATTGCTTGTAACACCGTTAACACTGCCATAGATGTGTATTCAAGACTCAAAGAGAGCGGAGCAAACGTCATGCTAATCCATGGGAGATTTACATACGGTGATAGAGAAGAGAAAGAAAAAAGGCTAATGAGCTCTCTAAATAATTATGACTTCGTAGTTGCTACTCAAGTGATAGAGGTTTCTCTCGACATAGACTTTGGAAGCATCATTACAGAACCGGCCCCACTTGACGCTCTAATTCAAAGGTTTGGAAGGGTAAACAGAAGAGGATTTGGGAATCCTAGAGATGTTTATGTGTTGACGAAGGGGAGTGAGGATGATAAGAAAGTGTACAAACCCTACGAAGTTGTTGAGGAGACCGTAAAGATACTTAGAGATTTAGATGGGAAGGAGCTTAAAGAGTCCTTAATTCCATCATTGATAACTGAAGCATACGAGAAAGAAGAGAAGAAAATAGTCAGTAAAGTCCTTGAGTACAAAGAAGATGCTCTAAATCTGTTTAAGGATATAAGACCTATGGATAGTTATATAAAGGGAGAAACCGCATTCTACGAACTATTTGGTGGACTTGAAGCAATTCCAGGAGCTTATCAGCATAAGGCAGATGAACTCCTAAAGAAGGGATATTACATGGAAGTTCACAAGTATCTGGTCCCTATTCCATATTGGCTATTCTTTTCTGAGCAGGAAAACTTTCATAGACTCTCAGATAGAGGGCCTGGGAGATATTTACTTGTTGCTGAATTAGATTATTCACCCGAAATGGGTTTATTAAGAAAACCCCGTGAGGGGGATATTCTCTAATGGAAGAGTACGCCTTAGAGGAGCTGTTTGTTAGGGGAATTGAGATCAACTATCTCTATGTTTGTCCAACTAAGCTATGGTTTTTTACACATGGGATAACTATGGAGCAAGAGAGCGAGTGGGTAGACTTGGGCAAGTTTCTTCATGAGCAGAGGTACGAAAATGAAGAAAAAGAAGTTCTAATAGGCCCAATAAGAATTGATTTTATCAGCAGGGGAGATGTTATTGAGGTTCATGAAGTAAAGCTTGGAAAGAGAATGGAGAGAGCTCATGAGATGCAGGCTCTCTACTATCTCTATTACCTTAAGAAGCACGGTATAAAAGCAAAGGCAATACTCCATTATCCAAAGCTGAACGAGAAAAGGGAAGTTACACTGGAGGGGAGAGAAAGAGAGGTTGAGGAAGCTATAGTGGAAGTCGAGGTAATAAAATCCTCTTCTAAGCCTCCCAAGCCCAGGAAGAGTAAGATTTGTAGAAAATGTGCGTATAAGGAACTTTGTTGGGGGTAGAGAAATGAGAAAAAAGTCTTTAACAATTTTTTCTGACGGAACGCTGTTGAGAAGGGAAAATACATTGTACTTTGAAAATGCGAATGGGAGAAAGCCCCTGGCAATAGAGGGAATATATGATATTTATATATACGGACACGTGAACATAACTTCCCAGGCCCTACATTACATAGCTCAAAAGGGAATACTTATTCACTTCTTCAACCACTATGGCTACTATGACGGAACTTTTTACCCTAGGGAAACCCTTCTCTCTGGAGATTTAATCATAAAACAGGCTGAGCACTATTTAGATAAGAACAAAAGACTTTTTCTCGCAAAATCCTTTGTGGTTGGAGGAGCCAAGAACATGGAGAAGAACTTGAAAAATTGGGGCATTAGTTCAGACTTTAGTAACCATCTAAAGGAACTTCAAGGGGCTAAGAAAGTAACTGAAATTATGAATGTTGAGGGAAGAATTAGGCAGGAATATTACGCTAGGTGGGATGAATCACTACCTGGGGAATTTAGAATTGGTAAGAGAACAAGAAGACCACCTAAAAACGAAATGAATGCGTTGATAAGCTTTCTAAACTCGAGACTCTATGCGACTATGATAAGTGAGATCTACAACACTCAACTTGCCCCCACAATTAGCTATTTGCACGAGCCTAGTGAAAGGAGATTTTCTCTAGCTTTGGACTTAAGCGAAATATTTAAGCCAATAATTGCCGATAGAATAGCAAATAGACTCGTTAAAAAAGGCATCATTAAGAAGGATCACTTTAGAGAAGATTTAAACGGTGTTCTCCTTACAGATGAAGGCATGAAGATTGTAACTAAAGCTTACAACCAAGAACTCGAGAAAACAGTTAAGCATCCAAAGCTTGGAAAGGGAGTTACGAGGCGGAGATTAATACGGCTTGAAGCTTATAAGATAATAAAACATTTAGTGGGGGTTGAGGAGTACAGCCCCCTTGTCGCGTGGTTTTAAATTATTTCCTCTATTGGATTCTTTTCGATTCCTAAAGTTTCTCTTGGTGGCATGGAGCGAAGTTTATAAATTATTACAGAATCACTATTTTCATCTATAATCTTCTTGAGCCCCTCTTTTATTCTCTCGAACTCCGCAAGTGTAACTTCGCCCTCAAAGACACTGTTTTGAACCCAATTAAGATGCATTCTAAGGAACTTCTTCACTTTGTTTACTCTCTCAACTCCCACATCGTAGACAACTACAATGTACATGTGAAACACCCAAAAATTTTTCGATACACGCTAATTTAACTTTTTTCCCAAAAATATCTATGAAAAAGTTAGAAAATTGAAAATAAAGGTTTTTGAGGGATTAGGGTTTGATTTAGTAACTCAAAGTTAGTATTTTCCTTGTGTTATAGTTTTACTATTTACTTGTTACGAAAGTTTTTCGAAAACTATCGAATAATATTTTAAGAGGAGATTTTTGGAAAGAGTTTGAGGGATTCTGTTGAATTCTTGTGAAGAGCTAAGAATTCGCCCAGTTAATCTAGTTAAGTCTTCTCCTTGGATAGGGTGTGAAAGCAGTGTTTTATTCCCAGGGTGTTCGTGGGAGTTTTTTGATTTAAAGTCCCAGGGGGAGTTGGTTTGTTTATAAATGGGGGGTTCTGGGGTAAGGTTGATGCCCCGTAAGGCTTATAAATTCGAGTGATGTAGTTACTCCGTAGGAGGATTGGGGCAAAAAAGCCCCCTGTTCCAATAAGACTACAAAAGAATTGAAAGC
>NZ_JASKLM010000069.1:0-6676 GCF_030153625.1 Pyrococcus sp.
GTAACCCGAATCCTGCTTGGGGTAATGTGTTATGGTCTGAAAATCCTCCTCAGAGTCAAATACTGTTTAAATAACAGGGGGTGAAACTAAACACGCCCGCAGTGAAAGTAAACTATGAAAAAACTTGGGATGAGGGATTAGGAATCCCAATATTCACAATCGAAAATATGTACGCAGGATCAAACCTAATCCAAGAAGGAATGAAAGTTATGGGTATCATACCAACCATAGCATACGATGCTAATATAATGCTCTCCCCAGGACTAGGAACCCTTGATGAAGAGGGCAACTTAATACATGAGAACGCAGAGATTGTAGTAAAGGCCACTTACAAGATTCTAGAAATTCTCGGCAAGTATGTCGAGCTTTTCTGAATTTTTCATTTTTTGTAACAAATGATGATGGGATTGACATGTCAGAGAAAATAAAAATAGGGATTATAGGATTTGGAAACGTTGGACAATATGCTTATCTTGGAGTAGAAGAACAAAAAGACATGAAAGTTAGAGGGATTTTTGTCCGTGATGTACAAAAGTACAAAGAAAAATATAATGCAAAGTATCCCAAAGCATGTGAACTAATGTACTCTTTGACTGAAATTCCAAGTGTAAAGGAAGAGCTTGATGTATGCTTACTTTGTATTCCATCAAGGTTAGTGCCAGAAACTACTTCTTCATTGCTAAAATTAGGTATGAACACTGTAGATTCGTATGATATCCATGATAAGATCTGGGAGTATAAAGAGAAGGCAACATCAATAGCCAAAGAACATAATAGTGTCGCCGTAATTAGCGCTGGATGGGACCCTGGAACAGATTCAATAATTAGATTTTTGATGGAATTAATCGCACCAAATGGGATCACATTTACAAATTTTGGGCCTGGGATGAGTATGGGGCACAGTACAGCGTTAAAAGCATTTGAAGAAGTAGTAGATGCTGTTTCTTACACTATCCCCAAAGGAAATGGCTTACACATGCGTTTAGTATACGTTCTACCTAAAGAGAACGCAGACAGAAAAACACTAGAACAAAAAATAAAACAGGACTCCTATTTTGTTCATGATGAAACACGCGTAAAATTTGTATCTACCTATAAGGAACTCGAGAGAGTAAAAAGTGAAGGGCATGGAGTTCTATTAGAAAGGTACGGGAAGACAATTGGTTCTCCGAATCAAGTTTTGAAATTCGACATAAAAGTAAATAACCCCGCCACTACAGCTCAGGTTATGGTGAGTTCAGCAAGAGCTACTATGAAGTTGCCTCCCGGAGCATACACACTGTTAGAAATTCCTCTTATTACACTAGTAGATTCACCACCCGAAGAAATTATAAAAAGGCTTTACTAGGGAGTAGCAGTAGGAGTATCTGGATTTAAGTTTCTGCCAATACTTCGGAAGAGCAATGAAGAGATAAATGAGGACTAAAACCGTATTATATTGAGTGTTTTCAGCCTTTTAGCCCCATAGAGGAATTCAAGCAAAAATTACTCTTGTTCCAATAAAACTCTAGAAGAATTGAATTAAAAATTAACAACACTTTTAAATCCCCATCAAATATTTCCCTTTGATGATAGCATTAGGCATTGAAGGAACGGCACACACCCTTGGCATAGGAATCGTGACAGAAGAAAAAGTTCTCGCCAATGTATTTGACACTCTAACAACCGAAAAAGGAGGTATACACCCCAAGGAAGCCGCTGAACATCATGCAAAGCTTTTGAGACCTCTTTTGAAAAAAGCCCTTAGAGAAGCTAAAATTGGCATGGAAGATGTAGATATAATCTCCTTCTCCCAAGGGCCTGGATTAGGGCCCGCTTTGAGAGTTGTGGCAACGGCTGCAAGGGCTTTGGCCATAAGATACAACAAACCCATCGTTGGAGTCAATCACTGCATCGCCCATGTGGAAATTACAAAAATGTTTGGAGTAAAAGACCCGGTTGGTCTTTACGTAAGCGGGGGAAATACCCAGGTGCTGGCTTTGGAAGGCAGGAGATACAGGGTTTTTGGAGAAACCCTCGATATAGGCATAGGTAATGCCATCGATACCTTTGCAAGAGAGATAGGCCTGGGATTCCCCGGAGGACCAAAAATCGAAAAACTTGCCCAAAAAGGAGAAAAATATATTGAACTCCCCCACGCAGTTAAAGGTATGGACTTGAGCTTTTCTGGGATTTTGACAGAAGCGGTGAGAAAATACAAGAGCGGGAAATACAGGGCCGAGGATTTGGCATATTCCTTCCAGGAAACAGCATTTGCCGCTTTAGTTGAGGTTACCGAAAGAGCAGTAGCTCACACTGGAAAAGAGGAGGTAGTCCTTGTAGGGGGAGTGGCAGCAAACAATCGCCTGAGAGAGATGCTTGGAATAATGTGTGAAGATAGAGGCGTGAAATTCTTCGTTCCCCCATACGATTTGTGCAGGGACAACGGAGCGATGATAGCCTATACCGGATTGAGAATGTTCAAAGCCGGCATAAAGTTTGATCTTGAAGAAACAATAGTCAAGCAAAAGTTCAGAACTGATGAAATGGAAGTAACATGGTAATTTAAAACTTTTTCTTTATTTTCAACGTGTATTTTGGATAAATTCTTTTTGAAAACCTCACGAATTTCGTCTTTCTTGGAGATTTTTCAACCCTTATCTTTAAGCGAGGAGGTAATTGGACATAAAACTGACCATCAACTGTGAGAATAATTTCCCTTTCGGTCAACACTTCTATGTCTATAGTAGAGTAATCAGGAACTACAAGAGGCCTCGCAGTTAATGCTACCGGAGCTAGGGGAACCAACAAAATCGCATGTAAACGAGGGTCAACTAAAGGACCACCAGCTGAAAGGGCATAAGCGGTTGAACCTGTTGGCGTGGATATTATTAACCCATCAGCCCTTATCTCCTCGGCAAGCTCTCCATCGATGTAGTATCTGAGGTGGGTTATCTTGCCCGGAATTCCAGTTAAAACTACAATGTCGTTAAGTGCATCGGGTATATTGTTAAAGCCTTCAACAAAAGTCCTGATTTTCATTCTCTCGTCTATAAAATAATCCCCCTCAAGAACCCTTGAAATTGCAAAAAAAGTTTCAGCAGGTTCTACCTCTGCCAAAAATCCTAAAGTCCCCATGTTGACAGCTAAAATGGGAATATCCTTTGAAGTTTTATGATCAACTCTAAGTACAGTACCATCCCCTCCGATTACAATTATCATATCCACGTCCATCTTTTCCAGTGGCAGAACGTCTTCCGGAGAAAAATGAGGGAAGTGCTCATAAGCCTCTTTGTCAACATAAACCTCACAATTGCTAACTTTAAGGAAATCGTAGACTCTATATGCCAATTTTAATGCTTCTTCACGATCTCTACGAGCTGCTATCCCAAACTTCATTTTCTCACACTCTTATGAGCGGATTTTGTTCCTAAATATATGCTAAGTCCGCCTCCAATAATTGTTGGGAGCCAAAAAGATATAAACCTATCTAAGACTGTTGCACTTACAGCTAGACTTTTATCAATTCTTAAACTTAAATAGAGAGCTGAATTTACAGCTTCAGTTATTCCAACCCCTCCAGGGAGAATACTTATCATTCCCAATGCTATTCCTGCCATTTGAACCATCAAAATTTTATAGATTTCAAGGTGATATCCAATGCTCTCAAAAATGAAATAAGCACGGAGGAGCATGAATATCCACAAAGCAAGGGAATAGAACAATGTTTTACCCATGACAACAGGATCTTTTGAAAGTTCGATAAAAGTTTCCCTAAACTCAAAGATCGACTTTTTGAGTCTTTCTTCAATCGTTGATTCTATCCCTACAAATCTCTCCGGGAATACACGCTTAACAAGGTTTGTTATTTTTGATAACAATCTAAATGCCAAGTTCTCATTTAAAGATATCAAGAGGCTTATAACCACTATCACGAGAAGTACCGCAGTAGAAAGTGATAGAACAGATAGTAAAAGTTTTATTTTTAATGAAAGTGCATATTTAAACGCTATGAGGGTGAACAATAATACTGGAATTACGTCCAAAATTCTATCTGCCATTATAGTGGCGAATACCTGTCCATAAGTGCTGTTGGACCTTTTCGTTATCACATACATTCTAGCGGGTTCCCCACCAGCTCTAGCCCCAGGAGTGAGATTGTTTGCAAATATTCCCACCAATGTGGCCATCAAAATATCCCTCGTTCTTACAACGACCTCTGCACGTTTTAGAAAAATTCTCCATCTAAAAGTCCAAGCAAGAGTTGCAAGAAGTTGCATAACCAAGGCTAAAAGGAGAAACCTCAAATCAGCTTGGAGTATAAGATTAATCGTTTCATCTATACCGGCCCACCATATTAAGGCCAAAATTACAACAATCCCGACCCCGATTAATAACCCATCTCTTTTCTTCATTAGCTCACCTTCCTCAATCTCGCTATAAAGAATCCCTGTGTCTTGTGTTTGTGGGGATAAAAGCGCTGGACCTTATTAATCTCAATACCAGGGGATCCAATAAAGAGTTTCTGTTCTTCTAGTTTTAAGCCCTTTTTCAGCATGTACTTGACATTTCCTTCATTCTCTTCATAACTTAAAGTGCAGGTTGAATAAACTAAAACACCTCCTCTTCTAAGGCTTTTTATCGCTGCATTTATAAAGTGTTTTTGGTATCTAGCGGTTGCTTCTATATCCTTCGGCGTTCTTGTCTCCCAGAGTTTAGGCCTAACTCCCAAAGCTGTGCACGGAGCATCTAATAAAATTTTATCTGCTTGAATACCAAGCTCAGGTAGATTTCTCGAGTCCATTTGGACCAATTTAACGTTTTTTACTCCCAATCTCTCAAGTTCATTTTTCATTTTTGAGAGTCTATTCTTGGACTTATCAATGGCCAGTATTTCACCCCTATTTTCGAGTAATTGTGATATATGTGAAGTTTTTTCCCCCAGGAGCTGCGGTCATGTCTATTATAAGCTCTTCCTCTTTGGGATCCAAAACATGAGAAACAACCATTGAAGGTAAGCTCTGTGCGTAGAAATAGCCTTTTTCATAACTCTTTAATTCGCTTAGACTTGGGAGTTTAAACTTTGGTAAGGTCACTTCAACCGCGATTCCTCTTGTGGATATTATCATCTCTTTGGCATTCATCCTTGCAATACCTATCCCCACCAAAAGCCCCTTTGGGTCTCTTACTTGGACTTGATCTCCTTCTCTAATTCCCTTATCTGCCTTCAAAACTCCAGGCGCATAGAGTTGTGCTCCTTGATAAACACTTTCAGAAGCAAATTTGTTCGCGACAACCGTAGGGAGCTTGGGGTTATAATCATCAGGAAAATTAGGGCCCTGCCGCTCGAAGTATATGCCTTCCTCCAGATATGGACTCCTCTTTGGCTGGAGGCCTTCTTTTCGAAGCTCTTGGATAAGCTTATCTCTACTAATCTTAAGAGTATTCACCCTGATGTAATATTTCTCCACAGGCTCTCTAAGAGATTTCATAATGCCTTCTGCCTCAGCTCCAAAGAGCCCATAATAATATCGCTGAAGTTCCACTGGAAATGCTTCTTTATACATGAGATCACCTTAGATCTCCAGCACATTGTATTCCTTCGCCAATCTTATAAAATCAAAGAGTTTCTCTTCGATCTCTGATGCCTCTTTTTCCTCCACTTCAAACTGCAATATTTCCTCCTGGCTTTCTTTGATGAGCCTATAAACTTCATCAGGGGATTTGGGATTGTCATGATTGTAAATATCCTCCAGAAAGTTTTCACTTCCATAAATATAACTTCTGGGAAACATTTTCAGGAACTCAAATGTAAACTCCTTAGTTATTTTCTCTTTGGGAATCCCAAATACAAAATAAAAGCTTTGAATAGTGGCCCCAACCTCTCCCTGAGGTTTTATTTCGAAAGCAGGGTGTGGATAAATCATCTCTCTCCATTCACCTTCTAAATAAATATACGCATTAAAAACCTCTTCAACAGGCTCCACTTTGAATCCCATGGGGAGGAGCTTCTCCTTAAGTTCCTCATTCATCCTAAAAATCTCGCCCCAAATTTTATTTAAATGATTGTGAACTTCAAGCAAGTTCATAATCTCTCACCCCCAACTAAAAATATAAAAAGGAATTTAAATGTTTACCCAGAGAGGGCCCAATTTAGTTCTTCTACAATGTTCGTTTCTACTGTTTTTTTAACCGTCGGTAACTCGAAAGTGACATCCCTATTAAGCACTTTCACATTTAATGCCAGTTTTAGAGTCAACTCACTCATTTCTCCTCTATTTATGTGTTCTGCGATCACATTAGGTAAGACTGTTGTATCAACCAATGTCTTTATCTTGGCAGTTGCTCTTCCATTGGCAGGTATCGTAACCCGCTCTAAAAGTTCTCCCTGAGCTAGTCGATATTCATTAGCATCTATTGTGTACCTAATTCCAAAAAGCGGGAGCGGGAAGGGGTTAGGATTGTAGAGCTTCACATCACTTAAAATTTCAATAGTGTCCTCTCCAACCTGGCCCCACTGAGAGGGCATGCCCTCTATAGCAGGTGTTTTTATTAAGTCACCCTCACTTTCAATACTCACGTTGCTGATATATGATAATAAACCCTAGTTCCCACCACCTGTGAAGTTGTATAATCTGTCCAGATTCACGGCCAGAATCGCCCCTAAAATCCTGACAGCTAACCCCCTCAAACTAAC
>NZ_JASKLM010000070.1:0-6566 GCF_030153625.1 Pyrococcus sp.
GCAGCAGGGGCCAAGGGTGGGGGTGTTCACCCATTAAAGGGGAACGTGAGCTGGGTTTAGACCGTCGTGAGACAGGTCGGATGCTATCTACCGGGGGTGTTGGCCGCCTGAGGGGAAGGTGCCCCTAGTACGAGAGGAACAGGGTGCCGCGGCCTCTGGTCTACCGGTTGTCCTCCCGGGCATCGCCGGGCAGCTACGCCGCAGCCGATAAGGCCTGAAAGCATCTAAGGCCGAAGCGGCCCCCGAAAATAGGCGGCCGTTCCCTGGCGCTTGGGCCTGGGCGACCGGCCCATTGCCAGGGACGAGGGCTCGGGTAGAAGACCCGGTTGATGGGGCGGGGATGTAAGCGGGAAGGGCCAACCGACCCGCTTAGTCTGCCGCTCCCAATCGCCCGAGGTCCTGCCCCTCGAAGGAGGGGCCAGGCACTTGACAGGCCACCCGCCTATGCACGGCCCATTAATTGCCTATTCTGCAAAAGTTTATTAGTAAAAATTCTGATATTCACTTTTGGTGATATAGGTGAAGATGAACTATCGGTATCCTCCAAGATATGGTCCAGAGTGGGGAAGTGGAGGAATATACGGTCTAAGGTTCCATAATGGAACACTTTACTTTACATTAGCCTTTGAGGGAGAAGCACACTTTATAGCAGAGGATTTTCACAAAATTTACGAGTTTGAGCTTGTGGGTTCAAGACCCACTTCTGGTGGCGATACCTATAATGCAGTAGAAGTTGTTGACGAATACATCTACTTTGGTGGCTGGGTTCATGCTCCGGCAAAATATAAAGGAAAAGGAGAAGGAAAAGCCACAATTGATTTCTCTAACAAATACTCTCATGTTCATGAATACGACACCGAAAACCAGGAAGTTAGGCTTGTGTGGAAGGAATCAATTCACCATCCAACTGAGTGGGCAGGTGAGGTTAGTGACATAATATACAATCCCTATACGGATGAACTTCTATTAGCTAGGGAAGATGGGCACAAAAACTTGGGAGTGTATTCTTTGAGTAGGAATGGGAAGATAAGACTTCTCAATGATAGGCCAAGTGCTAAAGGATGCCAGATGCATGATCTTGCATTCTTTGGAATAGGGAAGAATTATAGGAAGGGATTAGAGGAAATTCATGCCTTTGATATGATAACTGAAAAGTGGGAAGTGTTTCCATTGGGAGAAAGTTTGGACGGAGGCAAGTATATCCAACCTCACCTTGGGGCAATGAGTTCAGTAAACAACAGAGTGTTTGCTTTTGTGAGAGGCGGGGTATTCGTTGGAAATCCACATAACGATGAACCGTTTAATTTTGTTAGATTGTTTGACTTCTATACATTCTATGCTCCGTTCAGAGTCAATGCCTTGCCTATTGGTGGTGGAATACTTGTAGGATTCAATGCTCATCACGATGCCTATTATAGGCCAAGAACCCAGGAAGAAATGATATATCACAAGTTTACAAATACAATCCCAGGGCCAAGTGTTTTAGTGTACTTTGCTCCTCCTATGGTCAAGATAGTGGGAGTGTTTGGAGCTAGAATAACTTCAATAGAGAAAGCAGATGGAAAAATATTGGTAGCTACAAATACAACTCCAAACGTTGGGGCATTAGATGCTACTCCTTTTGACACAGGAAACAAGGATATAGTTATTCTTCCTGAAAAGATACTTCAAGAGAAACCGCCTGCAGTTAGCTTTTCAGTTCCATTGGCTTTCCCGAGTGAAGGTAAGAGAATGGGAGCAGGAATCTTTGGTGGAATTCCTTTGGATGGGTACGAGAATGCTAGACTCATAATTAAGGCTTCAAGAGATAACCATCTGAAGGTTTACGAATATGATTTGGCTCTTCCTCTTAGAGAGGCTGACGTTGAAGAGTTTGACATTGAGAAGGGAAGAAACATCATTGATCTTAGGGCATTCTCTGGTATAGTCTCATTTGAACTTGAGAATGAAGACTTCAGTGGTGTTGCCAGAATAGAGCTCTGGTGATGTTGATGGAATTACTTATAGTTAGGGATAGAAGAATTGACTATGACGGCTCAGCAATTAGAAGCCATTGGGCTTATAGGAACTTTGGTCTCCTGGGAAATTCTTTAGTTGTTTTTAGAGGAAGCTGTAATGTAAAGATTGAAGAGATGGTTGACATTGAAGACTTAAGGCTGCAAAATGAAATTAAGAGTGATGACATGGTGCATTATATTATTGAGATCTTTGACTTTGTGAATCCTCTTTTTGCATCAACTCTCCAGAAACTCTTCATAGCCAAGCTTTGTGAAGTTCTTAGTGAGTATGGGATTAAGACGGAGAGGAAGGGGGATGATATCTACGTGAACGGAAAGAAGCTCAGCATATCAATTGCCACAATCTCTCCAGTCAGCGTGAAAATACACATTGGCATAAACGTTGAGGCTAGGGGGGTTCCAGAAGGTGTCGATGCTATAGGACTTAGAGAGCTTGGCATAACAGACGTTGAGGAGTTCATGGAGAGAACTGGTAGGGCTATTGTTGAGGAGTTCAACAAGGTAAAAAAGGACAGTCTTAAAGTAAGGTGGGTTCAGTAGAGGAAGTATAGCACTGAACCAATGAGAGGCACAGCAAGATTGTCATCTATCAATGGCTGATATTCAGCTAGTGTGAGTATGAATGCCCATCCCACTTTTTCTATTATACCCCCATCCAAGAACGCCATTGCTATTATTGTGGCAGTTGCTATATACCCCAAGCTTCCTGTCCAATGTTTTTTGAGCTTTACGTTGAAGCCATTTCGCCTGAAGTAGTAGTGTCTTATAATTCCAGTTACTCCATCGCTTATTGCCATAACGAGAAGCAAGGCAGATGCATAGTCTCTGGGGAATATGAATGTTATGAATGATGCCGAAAATGCAAAGAACACCTCTCCATAGTTTTGCTTTAACTGATACCAATGTAACTCCTTGTTTTTAATATGAGTTAGCAGTTGAGCAATACCAAAGAGGGCTGCTGCTGGACTAAAAATTTCTCTTGGGATTATTCCGTAATAGAAGAATAAGGCTGCAGGCACTATGCTGAGGTGTATAAGCTTTCTATTTATCCATGCCCAGTCAGGCCCAAGTTTCTTTGTTAGGGCTATAGTAATTATTATACAAGAAGCTCCAATTGTAACTCCTGCTACAGTCTCTAGCATGTATTCCACCAAGAAATTAAAAAGCTTTAAGGCTTAAAAACTGTTTTCTTAGCTTCGGTAATGTCCCCTTAGCTATAACCTTAAAAAAGGTAGTTTCCCAGCTACTCGTGGTGGTGAAGAATGGTTCACTGGGCTGACCACATGGCTGAAAAGATCATTAGGGAGAAAGGCGAGAAGGAGGAATATGTTGTTGAGAGTGGTATAACTCCAAGTGGTTACGTTCACGTGGGTAATTTTAGGGAGCTTTTCACTGCTTACATTGTTGGGCATGCATTAAGAGATAGGGGGTATAATGTTAGGCACATTCACATGTGGGATGATTACGATCGTTTTAGAAAAGTTCCCAAGAATGTACCCCAAGAGTGGAAGGAGTACTTGGGGATTCCAGTTAGCGAAGTCCCTGATCCGTGGGGATGTCACGATAGCTATGCTGAACATTTTATGGAATTATTTGAGGAAGAAGTTGCGAAGCTTGAGATGGACGTTGAGTTCTTGAAGGCAAGTGAGCTTTACAAGAGGGGAGAATATGCAGAGGAAATTAGGAGGGCCTTTGAGGCTAGGGAGAAGATAATGAGTATACTTAACAAATATAGGGAAGTTGCTAAGCAGCCTCCCCTTCCTGAAAATTGGTGGCCTGCCATGGTGTACTGTCCAGAGCACAGAAAGGAGAGTGAGATAATAGATTGGGATGGAGAGTGGAAAGTAAAATATAGATGTCCTGAAGGTCATGAAGGGTGGACAGATATAAGGGATGGCAATGTAAAGCTTAGGTGGCGTGTTGATTGGCCAATGAGATGGGCACATTTTGGGGTTGATTTTGAGCCTGCAGGAAAAGATCACTTGGCTGCTGGTTCAAGTTATGATACAGGGAAAGAAATTATTAGGGAAGTCTATGGAAAAGAAGCCCCACTAACGTTAATGTATGAGTTCGTCGGAATTAAGGGACAGAAGGGAAAAATGAGCGGAAGTAAGGGTAACGTAATTCTATTATCTGACTTATATGAAGTCCTTGAACCTGGGCTTGTGAGGTTTATATATGCTAAGCACAGGCCAAACAAGGAGATAAGGATAGACCTTGGTCTAGGTCTTTTGAATTTGTACGACGAATTCGATAGGGTTGAGAGGATATACTTTGGAATTGAAAAAGGAAAGGGGGATGAAGAGGAGCTCAAGAGAACTTATGAACTCTCTGTCCCTAAAAAGCCAAAAAGGTTAGTAGCTCAAGCTCCATTTAGATTCTTAGCTGTACTCGTTCAACTACCCCATCTCTCTATTGAGGATATAATTTTCACATTGGTAAAGCAGGGGCATGTTCCTGAGAATCTCACCCAAGAGGACATAGATAGAATTAAGCTTAGGATAAAACTGGCCAAAAATTGGGTTGAGAAGTATGCACCAGAAGAAGTTAAATTTAAGATTCTCAGCGTTCCTGGAGTTTCAGAAGTTGATCCAACTATTAGGGAAGCTATGCTTGAAGTTGCAGAGTGGCTCGAATCGCATGAAGACTTTGCCGTTGATGAGCTTAACAACATCCTATTTGAGGTTGCCAAGAAGAGGAATATTCCGAGCAAAGTGTGGTTTTCCACATTGTACAAACTATTCATAGGTAAAGATAGAGGGCCAAAGCTAGCTAATTTCTTAGCTGCATTGGATAGGGAGTTTGTAGTTAGAAGGCTTAGGTTAGAAGGGTGAATTTTATGTTGAATGTTGCGGGAATTGGGGTTGAAATTAGGGGAGATTTAGATGATGGGTTTGAGGATGCTTTTCTCTCCACTTTTTCTAAAAGATACTTACCAGATGTCTCCATGAGGAAAAGTACTGTTAATGTTGTAATTAAGAGAAGAAAGGGCAAATCATTTCGAGTTTTTGGAGCTTTGTATGATAATCATGGAGTTGATGAATACATCATAGAATCTCCACCCCCTAAAGCTTATGAAAATGAGTCCCCAGTGTTTTTCCTACTTCAGGCCGTTGCTAGGGCCGGTGCAAAACTTGGAAAGATATTTCTGACAGACTCTGCTTCCATTCTAAAGGATAACGAGGGGATACTGTTTTTGGGATATCCGCACAGTGGAAAGAGTACATTATCCTCCCTAGCTTTGGCTGAAGGCTTCCCAGTTCTTAGCACGGAAAATACAGTTGTGGAAGTCAGGAATGGAAAACTTTACATAACTGGTGGGACAAGTGTTCTTGTTTATGATCCTGTAATAGAGGAAATTTATGGAGTGAAACTTCCTTATGATGAAGTCACTAGAAGTGGGTATAGAATAAAGAGTGTTGAGGATCCAAAGAGAGCAGAGATTTTGGGAAAAGGAGTTAAGGTAAGTCTTATAGTGGTTCTTCACTCTGCCTTCAATTGTAAGGGATTTAGCTTTTCTGAAGTTAAGGGAAGAAAAGTACGCAAGACGTTATGGTATTTCGCAACTTCACTGGTTAAAGGGGTAGACTATTACGAACCAAGGCCTTTAGATCTTCCTATAACTCCGGAGATTTGGGAGGAGCTTGAAAATTTCCTGAATGCAGCAGGCTCAGTAAGGATTATTGAAGCGTTTGGCAACCATAGAGAAATCTTACTTGGGATTATAAACGATGAGGTATGAATATCCCCCTACCTTTTCTTCAGCTTCTTTTGTGAAGTAAAGTTTTGCCAATAGCTCAACACCTGTTTTTCCCCAGATGTTGAATTCTACTCTGAATTCGTCGTCTTCACTTTTGAATTCAATTGTGGCGATTCTCTCGGAGGTATCAGTGGTTATTCTGTTAACCCAATACTTCTCTCCTATAACTAATCTTTCTTTTAAATTTGGCAAGAGCTCCCTTAAATCGGTAAAATATATCAGAAATCTTCCTTCGGGTTTTATGACACGTTTAACTTCTTTGAACACTTGGTTGAGTTCAGATGGGGTAAAGTGGAATATGCTGTCTATAAAGATCACATAATCAAAACTGTTATTTTCAAATGGGAGGTTTTTTGCATCCCCTACAACGAAGTTAACTTTTGAACTCCTTTTTTCGGCATACCTTTTTGCAGCTTCTATCATCTCAGGGTTATTGTCAAGTCCTACTACATCAAACCCTAGATCCTCCAAAAAGAATGAGAACCCTCCCACTCCACAGGCCAAATCTAGAACCTTTCCTCTGTTCTTGTTCATATACTTTATTAAAATTGGTCCCAGAGTTTCAACTCTACCCTTGTATTCTTTAGATTCAATTTTTGTGTATGTAGGGAATGCTCTGTAGTATTCTTTGAATCCCATCGTAATGTAAATCTACCTAAAAGTATTTTAAACTTAAGGAATTACAATAAATAACTGGGGCATCACCTCTTGAAGCCACTCAGTCACATCACCAGGCGGACAACCAAACCGAGAATGAAACCTAACAAAATTATACCAGAACGCAAACA
>NZ_JASKLM010000026.1:0-25023 GCF_030153625.1 Pyrococcus sp.
AGTATAGAATGCTCTCAGCCTTCATTTCTCTCCCTTCTTTTTCTGAAAAATTATCAGAAACTTAAACCTAACGCCCTACCGCTTATCCTAACAGTATCTGCCAAGGAGAACAAAAACCTCCCCTCTCCTTCATAAGTTATTTATAGTGTTTAGAAAAATTGCAAGGTTTATGGTAGCCCCGCGGGGATTCGAACCCCGGTCGCGGGATCCAGAGTCCCGCATGCTTGGCCGCTACACCACGGGGCTACACTCATTTTTCACTCGATATATACCATTTTTAAGTTTTATGGTTCATAAGAGGCTTATTGGACTTTTCTAAACTAATTCACACCCTAAAAATTCTCAAATTTTGAAAGCAAAAGTTAATATATAATGAAGGAGCAAGATAATGAGATTTGTGGTGGTAGAAATGGTAAACTTTTGGGTCTATGTTAATCCCCTCTCAATCCTCAACTATTCTTGGTAATGATAGGAGATTGATGGTGATAGAATATCTTTGGAAACATGGAAATGAAGCTGACATCAGCGAGCTTGTGGATTATATATGTAAAGCCGAAAAAAACGAGAGTAGGAGACATAGGAAAAGCGTCTATGTAAGTCTTGTCCAAACTCATCTTCCAAGGTTGCAAAGGGAGGGAATAGTTAATGTCAATAGGGGCAAAGTTTATCTCATTAACATACCACCCGAAGTTGAGAAATTTATTCCTATAAAGAACAGCAAAATCGAGAGAAATTTGTGGCCCTTATCCTACATATTTTTCTCCTTGCTGGCTTTGTTAGTTTCTCTCATCCTAGCAAGCTCCGAAGGTGTAATATTCTCCCTATTACTCCTAGCCTTGGCGATTTTTCATTGGATATCCACTAGGTAATCGGGGATTACCAGGGCTAAATCTCCAATTACCTATATACTATTTTTGCCCTACTTTAGTTTGAGCCCTGCATAGGGCTCGAAACTGACAGGAGATGGAAAAAGTGAATAGATACTTAATTGCCATATTTGGCCTTTTGGCCGCGTTTGGCCTCGTGCTTGGAGTAGGGGCCAACTTTAGTGACTACAACGCAAGCAGAAGCGTCCATTGGGATATAGTTACCGACGACACTGAGTTGATTGACCTAACACCAATCCAACCATACTCGTACATAAACCAAACTACAGGAAAGTTAGTTATAGACTTCTCACCTAGCAACCCCAACTACCCAGGCTATGGAGATGGGATAAGCCCAGCATCAGAATACAACTTCGACGAGGTTTTCGGAGTTAGCAACCATCTATGGGAAGACGTGTCTATAGTTGTGGAAATCAAGTCAACAAACTCACACATTGAACTCTATGGAGCAGACAGGAATGTTTATTCAGCCTACGACGGAGTTCTTGCAACGGCAAGCGATTCAGCAAGAGACTGGATCTGCTTTGTTGTTCAGCCGGGAGATATGGTAAAGATAGGAATGGACCTATCAGCAAACGGAGACTCACCAGGACATTATTGGAATGGAAAGTTAGAGATAAAGGCTTACAGGCTCGGCACAGAGCCAGCATATCTAGCTGGCAACTGTGGACAGCCTATTCCGTGAAGGAGGTATGAAAGATGAATAAGTTGTTTGGAATTGCCCTGTTCCTTGCAGGGCTTATGTTGGCAGTTGGCGCTGGAGCCAATTTCAGGTACTTTGAGGCAGATAGAGATGTTAAGGTAGCAATAGTTACTGACGACACTGAGTTGATTGACCTAACACCAATCCAACCCTACGCTTACCTAAACAATGGAAAACTAACCATTGAGATATCGCCCAACAACCCCCACTATCCAGGCTATGGAGATGGATTGAGCACTGACAGTCTATATGTATTCGAGGAAATGTTCGAGGTTAGCAACGAGCTTTGGGAAAACCAAGATCAGGATTACCCAATATGTGTGACCATAAAAGCTGAAGCTCCAGTTAAAGTGTTCGCTGGAGACTACGACAGCCCAATAGCTGGACCTGACACGCAGATAAGCTTTACGGTCTATCATGGAGACCCCGTTCCGGTTGGCATGATATTTGACAATACTGGACTAAGTGGAGAGCAACAGATACAGATTGAAATAAACGCAGTAGCAGGCGCTTGCGTAGGCTGAAGGGGCTTTGCTCCTTCAACATTTTAGGTGATGAAAATGAGGGTCTCCGACATAGTGTTTGACCTGTTATTGTTAGGGATATTCATCCCTTCAATAGCAGGATTCATAATGGGGAGGCCCGTATTTGTTTCCTATGCTTACTCTGATAGCATGACTCCAACTATAAATAGATGGGACGTCTTCTTCATAAACCCACTCTCAAAGGGTGAAGTTGGGGATATAATAGTCTTTAACCTCTCCGGGAAGTGGACTGTTCATAGGGTTTACGCGATAACAACTGAGGGTTACATAACGAAAGGAGATAATAACATTGCCACCGATCAGCAGGATAACAAGAATCCTCCCGTAAAGAGAGATCAGATAATAGGGAAAGTAATAACAATTGGAGGAAGGCCAATTAAGATACCTAAAATTGGAAAATACTTACAGTCAAAGAACTCTCATTACCTAGCAGTTGGTTTGGCTCTAGTTGGAGGAGCCATACTTGGAGTCGGTGGGGAGAAAGAGAGGAAAAGGAGAAAGAGGAGAAGAAAAGTCATTGATACAAGCGTGATTTATGTGTTAATGGCAACACTCTTGGCCATTGGAATAGTATTCACTGCCTC
Organism: Pyrococcus sp.; assembly: GCF_030153625.1. Taxonomy (NCBI): domain Archaea; kingdom Methanobacteriati; phylum Methanobacteriota; class Thermococci; order Thermococcales; family Thermococcaceae; genus Pyrococcus; species Pyrococcus sp. Next base: position 2,720 of record NZ_JASKLM010000026.1, read on the forward strand.
AATGTCATGGAGAGAAATAGGGATAACCTATGCATCCACCCTTGCAGGTGGCCAAAAGGAGGGATGGTATCTCCCAGGGACTACGTTCAGTGAGAATATCACGGTAAAGAACTATGCAAAGATACCAATGGTCTTCATAGTGGAAGGAAAAGTAGTCAATAGGGAGGCATTTAAATTGTCAGGAGAAGAAGAGAGGAATATCAAAGTAACAATACATGTACCTGAGGAGACCAGAATATACACGGAAAGCGTCAAGGTTTACTCCTACTATCCAATACTTCCAACAAGCGTTATAGATAGGCTTCATGATGAGAATGCATACTTACCATTACTAATTGAGGGACTTCTGGTGTTTGCAGGTTTAATTATGCTAAAACCCTTTTTGGGTGAGCCCGAGTACATACCCCTAAGGAGATTTTGAAAATGAAAAGATTAGTTGGGATTCTACTAATAGCATTGGCAGTGGTTGCAATGAACATTGGTAGCTCATCAACTTTCAATAAAATGGAAGTTGAGAGAGATGTGGTAGTTGGATATAGTGATGATCCGTTCATAGACGTGCAATGCATCACAACATGTTGCCTCGTTCCAGCGATCTCTATTAAAAATAATCTAGACTCTCCAATATATGTAAAGCTGGGCTGGAATTTCTGTGATCATGAATGTGAGATGAAGGTTGGAAGGATAGACCCAGGGTATAAAAAGATAGTACCAATTGTCCCTGGGGTTAATTATACCATAAAGGCCACTTGGGATGGAGGAGGAGCGAAGATAAGGGTCAACTGCCCTTGCCATAGGAGGAAAGAGAGATGAATATTAAAATTAAAAAGAAGAAGGAGTTATCTTATATTTTTATAGGCCTATTTGTGGTCTTTCTGGCAATATCAATATTTGCCTACTCAAAGCCGGAATCATTTGAGAGGCAAGTTCTCGTAAGTGTCGTAACCGAAGAAGGAATATTGACGCATAAGGCGCACTTCACAAACGCAACCGTCTACGGAGAGTTCGCCTCGCTGGAGTACTATCCAACAAAGATAACGGATTATATACTCGCAGAATACAAGTACAGGGTTACACCAAGGGAAGAAGGAAACTACACATTGGAAGGTCTCGCCTCCTTCTATGTTACGAAGGGAAATGAAAAAATATATCTCGTGAATGAGTCACTGTTTAAATACATGGGTTCACTCTCAAATGGCATATTCATTAAAGACTTCGATGTAAACTTAACAGATGTTAACTCAAGGAGAGATAAGATAAGTGAAGGACTTGATCTTCCAAGGCTTAACTATGAGCTTAAAATCGTTGCAGAAGTGAATAGAGGAAACAATACATTCCTTCAGGAAATGCCCATCATAAACGATCCCGCAAGTGGCTTAACTTACATAGACAATACAGAGCTGAAGAAGAGAAACAACATCGTTAAAACCGTTGAAGAAGATTTCTACTTCCTGGGAATGCCTGTTTCCAGGGCAAGAATTGTATTTCCACTGGTGACATTGGGATTTGGAATCCTAACATTAATTACCTGGGAACCCAAGAAGAAGATGTGGAATGCTATAGAGGCAAGGCCAAGGGGAATAACTGAGAGGGTAATAGTTGAGGACATAAAGAGTCTAAAGAGGATAGCCGGAATAGTTGGGAGTCCAATAATTCACTACGAAACAGACGGAATAAATGTATATGGAGTGATAGATGGGCAGGTTCTCTATGAGTATTGGGAACTCAAGAGGACCTAGCCTTCATCCACCCAATCAGTATTATAACTCCAACGCCAACAATAAACCCAATGAAGAATGGTATCAAGCCCCATGACTCCTTTTCAACAATAGTTGTGGTGGTTTCTGTTATGGTGGTTGTGAAGGACTTCGTTGTAACCTCACTCACAGTTCTCTCAATAGTTTGAGTTACGGTCTTCGTGGAGTCCCTAATTTCTGTTTCTGTTTTTGTTATTGTGATTTCTCTGCTACTCCCAATCTCACTTAGAACCTCAATTTTGATCTCTTCCTTGTATAGTTCAACTCCATAAGAGTTAAGGATCACAGGTATTGTGTAGTTCCCTGGAGTTACTGCAACGAGTTTAATGCTTCCATTTCTTGCTGGAATTACAACCTTTCCTTGCAAAATTTCTCCCGAAGAGAGAAGACCCATGCTTGATGGGAGTAATAGAGTGACATTGCCATAAAAGTTCCTTGGAGCTAGAACGGAGATGTTAACGTCGAATGGGACTCCAACTCTAACAGCATTCTCATAGCTTAGGGAAAGGCTAAAGTTTGCGGGAACAACTTGGACAACTGGCGAGTTTGAGGAGAAGCTCAAGAGTGTAAGACCACCGCAGGCTAGAGGGTAGGGAACTGGGCCTTCAATGATAGCCTTCCCTACGCTTATATTACCCTGACTCAGAGGAATCATGGTGAACTCAAACTCAGCGCTCTTCCCAGGGTCAAGGGAGGCTATGTAAGTTGAGTCTTCTCCAACAACCTTAATGTATTTGTCCCCCGTTAAGGTAAGAATCATCCCTATTACCTTACTTGTCCCTTCGTTTTTCACCCAAACCCTCACTTTGAATGGGACAAAAACCGTGGCATTCCTGGGTGCTTCAATGGTTACGTTCAGAAATGCTAGATACTTCGGCTTCTCTTCTTCACTGTAAAAGGCAATAAACTTCGCCTTCTTTCCGTTGTTGTCGCTACTAGTCTCAAGAAGTCCAAGCTTTAATCCATCGTACTCAATTGTTCCAATAATTAGAGGATTTGCCCTTAAGGTGCCAGATTGAAGCTCGTCACCACAATTGTTCCTTATACTCACGTAGGCCATGTTATCGGCCACTCCCTCCAGCACAATCATTAAAGAATTCACTGAGAATCCCTTGCCCTCATACACCCAGAAGACCTTCGAGGGATCATAAGCAATTGAAATTTCGACTCCCCTTAACTTAACGTCCAGGGATATTATCGGATTGCACAAATTATTTTGCATCTCACATCTGAATCCATTATACTTAACTATGAACGGGCCAACTAAACTTGATTTGTCTTCCTCTACTAAATATTTCTTCCCACTAAACTCCAATATTAGAACACTTTTTGGCTTATTGTTGACTATTGTCATATTCAAACCAACAACCTTCAGAATGTAATTCTTGTAAGTAACATTGTCCCCAATTCTAAGCTCTCCAGAGAATACCTCAGGTCTCGGAGATATTGTAACCTCGTACTCTTGTAGCTTGAAGGAATTCTTGTACACCTTTTCACTAGTGCCATCGCTAACAACTATCTCAACAGAATCTGCACTAACATCCCTTACCGTAATAACGTACTTGCCAATCCTCACGCTCTGATTAATGAGGACGGGGGGTAAAGTAACGTTCAAATAGACCATAGGTGTTTTACTCATGAAGGCCCTCTCAACTTTGACCTTTACGTCACCAATCTTCTCTTCTTCTCCAATTTTCAAGGAAATGTAACTCGTTCCCCCTTCAGTTGTTATAGCGAGCAGTACCTCTCCTTGCATCCCTATGTCTCTGACCTCAATTGTATTGGTACCATAACTTATCTTCTCTCCAACGCTAAGCCAACCCGTGTAGAGTGAGGCTGAAGCTGAGGGGAAGATTAAAGTCATGATCAATAGGATTAGAATCCTCTTCATCCAAATCCCTCCAAGAGGTATAATATTAATTCGGTTCCCCCAACGTTCATGAATCTTGCCATCAACACCTGCCCTATGTACATTCCTGCAGCAAATACCCAAAGCAAGATTGTGAAATAGTACAAGGAGGCTAACAAATGTCCTCCATCGGCAATCTTTATTGCTACAGCTGAGAGGAGGGAGTGGAGTATCATTAATGTAAACATTGAAATCGTTAGTAGTTGCATTCCTGAGGGTGGAATGACGTGGATTATCTCCCCTATGTATTCGGCAGGAACTTGGAGTTGGCTGAAGAGGTCATTAATTGAAACTGCTACTTGGAAGGATGCAGCTAGGGAAAATGCAAATGCTCCTGTTAGTCCAAGAATTATTCCAATAAAGTTGGATATACTCTGTTGTCTTTTTCTCCTAAGACGGACTATCCTCTCAAAATTCCTACTAATTACCTTACCTACATAGTCGGGCTCTGCTCCAAGCCTTAAGCTTTCTCTAAATATCTCAGAGAACATTCCAACAAGCCAACTTCCAGTTTCAGCAATAAAGTAGCTCCAGGCTCTATCTTGATCAACTCTTATGGCTAGTCTCTTGTAGAGGGCTTTTATGTCCTCTGTGAGAGTTCCAAAGTCATGGGCACTTAAGTACTTTAAAACTAAAAGTAGGGAGGCACCGCTCGCTGCTAAAGACGAAGATAAACTTCTAATGAATGCTGGAAAGTTCTCATCTTTTCTAAATATGGCTTCTTCCTCTTTTCTAACAACGTTCCCCACATATGCAAGAGGAGTCAATATCATAGCTATTACAAAGGGTGTCGGGATTGAAAATCTCGGCCTAATAAAGAGGAAATACGCTAAGCCAACAACTGGAACTAAAAGGATTGATAAGGTAAGAGCTTTTCTAATCTTTGCTGTTCTTGGAGTTCTTATATTAACCTCAGCCCATATTGGATCTTCTGGCATTCTATATTTAATGACAAGAAGGGCTCCAACCTCAGCTGCCAGAATCATGAATATTAGATACAAGGCCAGCCTACCTATGTCTTGGCCAGTAATTAAGGGCCCAATTATTATGAATGCACCGGCAAAAACTACCGATATGATAATTGACTCATAAATCTCTTTAAATATGTCAAGATCGTACAGTGCTCCCTCGTAGAATGTCTGATAATCGTCCATGACAGTTTGTTGCTCTTGGAATAGGTATTCTTTCAGTTCAACACCACTGTCTAGTGAATAAGCTAGCCTATCTAGAAAATCTGAAAATACTCTACTTGGTGTTCTTCTAGCTAAAAATCTAAAGGCCTCTGGGAGAGAGAGGTGGAATTTATCTACTAACCTATACACCTTTTTCAGCTCCTTTGCTATGGCTCCAAGTTTTGGATCTTTAGCCATTACCTTTAGCAGATCACTTCTTCCAATTTCACTTGTGGAGAGGACTGCAAAGTATGTGATAAAATAGGGAATCTTGGAGTTTATGGCAATTCTCTTGGAATCAGCAGTTAGATATGGATATGCAGTTGTGTAAAACATAAGGAGAATAGGAATTAGATACATGAGAACCTTTAATCCTGTTGGTAGGGCAAATATTCTCGTAAATATCATAATAGCCAATAATGTAGCGAAAGATCCAACTATCCCAGGAATAAGAATTTTTTTCGTATACTCTTTGCGGTCTATGTCTGCCTTTACGAATATACTAGCTTTTTCCTCTGGCATCTTCACCACCGTCAGATTCTGAAGCTTAGTCCTTCCAGTCCTCTCTCGTAGAATGCTTTAATTTCTCTGTAAACGTCCCAGTAGTTGAAAATCTTTAATTCAACCATTCTCTCAATTATTCTTGCTCTCAAGAACAGCTCATCATATATGTCCTTAGGATCCTCGTATCCTGCTATCTCAGCTATCTTCTTTTCAAGAATGTAGGAATTGTTCATACCTCTGAATATGTGCCTGTCGCTTACTGGATCCCATTCGAAGACGTTCCTAGTTGCCACACCACCCAACTCTTCATAGTACCCTTCAATCTCCACAATGTTAATGACCCTCCTTAAGAACTTCCCCTTAACGTAAACTGCTTGCTGGAATATAGCTATGTTGAGGTTGTCTATGAAGGTTATGGGAACGTTAATTGGAGAACCAGTGAAACGTTGTATCATCTTCTTAATATCACCTGCGTGGAAGGTGCTCATAACAGGGTGACCAGTCTGCATAGCTTGGAAAGCTATATTACCCTCAGCACCTCTAATCTCACCGACTATGATGTAGTTCGGCCTTGATCTCAAGGCGGCTTTCAAAAGGTCGAACAGGGTAACCCTGCTCTCCTCTGGGCCTCTCTCCCTGGTCACCAATCTCTGCCAAGTTGGATGCGGAACCTGAACCTCTGGCGTATCTTCCGCGGTAAACACCTTTGAGCCCGGCTTAATGAACGGTATTATAGCGTTCAAAGTTGTTGTTTTACCAGAAGCAGTCTCACCACACACGAATATGCTCATACCGTATTCTATGGCCAGCCAGAGGTATGCAGCTATTTCAGCGCTCATCGTTCCCCATGCGACCAACTGAGTTATGCTGAGTGGGGTCGCTGCGAACTTTCTTATGGTTGCACTGGGCCCCTTAAGTGATATATCTGGAGAGTAGATTATGTTGATACGAGAACCATCTGGAAGTGTTCCATCAACGATCGGATTCCTGTCACTAACTGGCCTCCCAATTCTTTCAGAGAGATTCTTGAGGTAATCAGCTAATTCGATATTGTCCTTCCACTTTATATTCGTCGGAAGATGTTCGAATATCTTGTGGACCAGGGAAACATAGTGAGCCCCTATGATATGGATATCTTCAATGTATGGATCTCTAGCTACTGCTTCTAATGGCCCTATGCCAATAATATCTCTCTTTATCAGGTACCTAAACTTCTCCATCTCTTCCTTTGTTATTGTTATTCTTCTTCTTCCTTTTACCAGAGAGAGAACTGCTTCTTCAAACAAGGAGTCCAAGAATCTCTCAAATTCTTCTACCTCTTCTGGTATCTCTTTGTTTGGGGTCAGTTCTAGCATTCTGTCTCTAATTAACTTGTACTTCTCCTCCTCTTCTCTAGTTTCAATCCTCGGCTCTATCACTATGTACTGCTTTTCAGTGTTTGGATCACCATAAATGTGGATAAATATTGGATCTCCCACAGGGTATATAATGTTTGGATATGGGATTTCCTTCATATCTCTACTCAATTGTACATGAAATTCTGGGATTTTACCATACTTTCTCCTAAACTCTTCAACGTACTTTCTTAGATGAGGATTTCTTCTCATTGCATCATCAAGTGTTTGTGACATAACTTCTGCCATCTCGCTCCCCCCTCTCGCATCACACAACTGCAGCAATCTCTACTACCAATCCTATCTTGGGCTCAACCCTAAACGGTATTATCTTCTGAAATACGCCCTTTGCATTGTTGTACTTAACTATGGTCGCCGAATTCTTTAAATCTCCACCGAAAACTCTAACATTAAGCCTCATTAATAGTGTTGATGCCTCTTCGAGTAAAAAGAGCATATCTCTAGGAATTTCCTCAGGATTCGCTGTTAATATTATCACTTTACCCAGGCTCGAGAGTCTCTTCAAATACATTAGAAAATTTCTTATGCTTCTAAGCTCCCCCTCTCGTGATAACACAGATGAAAATGAATCGATAATTACAATGTCTGGTTCCCATAATCTTGGTTCCCCCAATAATCTGCTCAAGAATTTTCTCTCTTCGCTAACTCCACTAAGCAAGGGGTAAAGAGAAACAAAAACAAGTTTTTTCCTTATTAAAAACGGAATTATGTCATAACTTATTGATACCATCTGCTTGACATATTCAACTGTAGTATATTGACTTGAGACATAGCTTGCAGTGTAGCCGTTCATCAAGAAACCATAGAGGAGTCTCTGAGCTATTATAGACTTTCCAGTACCCCTATCCCCTTCAATGAGCATAATGGTTCCTGCAGGAATACCGCCACCTAACCTTCTGTGGAGCTCGTCGCCCTTTAGGTCAATCCTTAAGAGATCCTCGACCAATGATGACCACCTCCTAGCCCTGATTTTAGCTCTTTACTCTAAATACGAGAGATCTCTTCTTCCCATTTTCTAGAACAACGACAATTCTGTGTGAGGTTGTTGGATCTAATTGGCTTCCGAGGGTAACTTCTAGAACTCCAACTTCGTAAGATCTAAGGAAAGTTATTTGATTTCCATTAACGTCTTTGAAAGTCAAGTTTGATGGGGGTATTAAGTTACCATCTATGAAGACTTGGATTGAACTTGAAGTAAATGATATCGTTTCTTTTCCTATATTTTTGATGTAAAATGTGTAGGTATATGGTCCATTTCCTGTTACGGGAACACTTTGGGGATCATTTATTATTACAAATTCTGTTCGCAGCTGATCGGCGAGCAGTTTTCCCCTGTCTTTCATACCATTAGCTATATCCGTTGTAACATAAGCCAATGCCCCGGCCACTGTACCTGCAACTATGACGGCAACTATGAACAATATTAGCTCACTTGCAGGTCCCCCTGCGGCCATTAGCCCACCTCCGTAGGGCAGCCTTTCTGGATAGGTCGTACGAATACAGCTCTATCTTGTTCATCATAATACCAGCTCAATCTAACCCAGCATCCGTTTTCCAGCGTGATTGTAAGGTTGTGTGTCACTGTATTTAGTGGGATATTCACAATATTAATCTGAAAGTAATCCCCAGGTAATATATAGGTGTAATTTTCCGAAAAACCTACATTGTCATCACTGACATTGTAAAGGGTTATATAATTCCCATCATACACTCCACTCCAGTACGGAGCATATAGTGTTCTTCCAGTATTAATTAACACCAAAGTTAAATTATAGGTAGTTGGAGAAAAAAAGACATACCAAGGGGTTGAATTATAAACAATATCTGTTGACATCTGAGAGACCTTTAAATCATACCAAAACTCTTGGGCAGATTTAACATCAGCGTAAGCACTGTCCCATGCTGCATACAATGTTATCGCTGCACCTAAAAAAGAAATAAAGATTATCGCTGCACTTGCTGAAACGCTGAATCCCAATGGTTCTCCCTCCTACTCTAGACACCATAGAACTCATCAAGGGTCTTCTCCAGCATCTTTACCTCTCTTTCTAGCTTGTCAAGGACGTCCCTAGTTATCCTCAGGCCTCTCAGCCTCTCAATGAAGAGCAGGCTTATCAAGTGATCTTGGACTGTTAACTTTTCAGCTGGTTTCCACTCTGGATCCCTGTGGTGTGGTCTCGTTCCTCTAGCGAACCTCAAGAGCTGGTTCAGGACTTTCTCACTTATCCAGCCTATCTCATAGTAGAACTCGAGAACCTTCTCGAGATTCTGTATGCCGACCCTGTCAATAAGGAATCCAAGCCACTTTAGAGCTATCATTATCGAGATAACATCCTCAGGTATCTCCTCAAGCCTTGCCTTCTTTGGTTCTTCCTCAAAAAGTATGCTTGCTATATCCTCTGGTATCTTCATCTTTTCGGCCATTTTACCCACCTCCTCCTCTTCAACAACTTTGGGACGAACTTCCTCAACAACTTCAACTTCGGGCTTTTCCTCTTCAACAACCTCCTCAACAAACTCTTCCTCGGGAACTACTTCTTCAACAACTTCTTTGGGTTTCTCCTCAACAACCAACTCTTTCGGTTCTTCAACAACTTCAACCTCAGGTTTCTTGGCCTCTTCTTCCAGAGCCTCAATTCTTTCAGTGAGCTCATTGACTTCTTCAGCGGTAACTTCCTCTCCCCTCTCTATCTTCTCCTCGAGCTCTTCAACCTTCTTTTTAGTTTCTTCGAGCTTCTCCCCAGCTATTTTCTCCTCAAGGACTTCAATTCTTTTGTGAATTTCCTCAAGCTTCTTGACTATTTCGGGCTTCTCTTCAGGCTTCTTCTCAAGCAATTCCTCAATCTTTTCAACCCTTTCCGTAACTTCAGCAGCCTTTTCGGCTATTTCCTCGGCCTTCTTCTCGTGGACGGAGAACTTTTTCTCTTCCAAAGCTTCAACTAGTCTTGTTAATTGTGAGCTTAACTCACTAAGCCTCTTACCAAGCTCGTCAACCCTCTTACTTATCTGTTCGTACTTTGCAGCTTGGCTTCCATAAGCATCAAGAACCCTCTTTATAATCTCATCAAGCTGCTTTGGAGTTAGAGTATCTTTTTTGGCCATCAGCTTCTCCTTAAGCTCATTGATTACGACAGTGGGAACCTTACCTTTCAGCTCTGCAAGCTTGGCGTTTATCTCTGCATCAGTTATATAGCCTATCTCCATGCTTCACACCTCCGCCAGCACCTCGTATAGTATCGCATCGAGGTCAACACCGTAACCGGCTAAGACCTTGATATCGTTCTTGACTTGAGCTAGTTCCATCCTCAACTCATCTATTTGCTTCTTGAGTTCCTGGATTTCACTGCTTAGCGAAGACTCCTGTGAGAGTTGCTCTTTGAATGGATTAATCTCCTGGGAAACAACTTCATAGAGCATCATTACGTCCTTTATAGTCTTGTCAAGCCTCTCTATTTCCTCCCTTATCTCCTGAATTTGCTTCTTGATGTTGTCGATGCTTATTTTTATCCTCGGAATATCGTTCTCAATTTCATTTATCCTCTCCATTATCTGCTCAATCTGCTCATTTTGTTGTCTCTCCTCAACCCTGCTCTCGAGTTCTTCCACATTTATTTCCTCGAATGATCCCTCTCTTTTTTCTTCCTCTTTCTTTTTCTTAAATAGTGACGCAAGAAAGTCGAGAGCCATAGCCCTCACCTCACTGGAGTTCTATTAGATTATAGGTGTATGTCGCTGGGGTTACAAAGTCTATGACACCTCCAGCACCATTTTCAGGAATTACTTTACCTGTAACTTTAGTGGTTGGAGGTAAGCCAAATCCATTTCTTGGATTATCGTCGTTGTCAAAGGGTGTTAGCCATAGAATCAAGGCGGCCTTGTCACCCCAAACTAAAGTTGGATGATCTGAAGGCTCTAGTGAATTATCTTCATCTTGAACTACGACAATGCCAAATAGTATCTTTGTACTGTTCTTGTACGCAAAGTAGAGATTCTCCCATACTGCCCTAACGGAATTACTGGTGTTATAGCTGGTTATTTGAGTAGTTCCATAAGGTTCCTTACTCAGGTTGTAGGCAAATACATCTGAGATATCCCCGACATAGTGGAAGTAACTTGCATCCTCGTTCTTGTCGAGTCCTGAGTTATAATATCTATACACGGTCATCTTTTGGCCATTACTTATTATTACCTTAACATGAGCTAAGTCAATTCCAGAGCTACCAGCATTGGGGGCAACATATATTGCGAGCCTGGTAATATTGTTTGTTGGAGGCGTTCCGTTGATATAACCATAGATGCCAAGAACTTTTATACCGCTTGAAACTTCCTGAGTTGTCTGCCTACCTGTTGCCATGGCCTTCTGTTGTAGATAACCACTTGTAGCTATCAAAACTCCTGCAGCTACTGCAGCCACTAGCACCATGGCAATGAACACGATGAGCGTTCCAATACCTATTGCACCCCTCCTCACCTCAATCACCTCACTGTAGTTCTATAACATTGTATCCGAACGTTGGGGGGGTTGTGAACTCTATAACTCCTGCTGCACCTGCATCTGGAATTACCTTACCAACGATCTTGGTGGAGGGCCCAATCCCCCCCTTACCTTCATAGCTGAATACATCCTCTGTCCTTAGTAGCAATGCAACGGTGTCACCCCACTCTAACGTTGGATGAGTGTCTTCCATCTGTGATCCTATGTCATTTATGACAGCTATTGCAAAGCTTCCATTCTTTGCTCTATCCCAAGCCTCAGACAGATTGAAGAGGTCAAGTATCTTGCTCGTGTAAAGGTAGCCACTGTAGTTATAGACGACCAATTTCCTTCCATCACTGAGCACAACTTTGACATTGCTTAGATCAATGCCGGAGCTCCCTGCATTTGGAGTTATGAAGATCGCCATCTTAACTATGGTTCCATTGCTTGGAGGGGTTGCATTTATGTAGCCATAGATATTCACTATTTTTATTCCACTAGCGACTTCTTGGGTTGTCTGCCTTCCTGCAGCTTGAGCTTTCTGTTGTAAATAACCTGCAGTTCCTATGATAACTCCTGCAGCTACTGCAGCCACTAGCACCATTGCTATGAAGACGATCAGTGTTCCAATGCCTATTGCTCCCTTCCTCATGACATCACCTCCTGAAAATAATTAAAGGAATCTTAAAGAAAGAAAGGTAATTGGGGGAATCAAGAAAGAAAGGGCAGAAGTCTTCACTGGAGCTCTACGACTTTGGTAGTATATGTTGAAGGCGTTGTGAAGTCTATGACTCCAGGAGCACCAAACTCTGGAACCACCTGTCCAGTAATCCTCGTTCTTACTGGAATTGGGCCAAATAGCTTCCCAACTTTAACTGTTAGGATAGCCTTGTCACCAATGCTAAGGGTTGGGGTTTGTGGAGAGTTTTTCAGGGAGTCATCATAATCTTGGACAACGATGACACCAAAGTACGTTGCATTAGTGTAGTTCCACGCAGCAAGAGTTGTGTTGAAGATGTTTTCTGGCAGAGTGGAGGTCAAGTTGTTAGGTGCATACTGGAGTATTGCCTGCTTGGCACCATCTGATAGGATTATCTTAGTATTGCTGAGGTCTATTCCGGGGCTTCCTGCGTTCGGTGAAACATAGATTGCTAGGAGGGTAATACCACTTCCATTGTAGTAACCTACAACACTATCAACTTTGATTCCGCTTGCTACTTCTTGGGTTGTTTGTCTACCAGTGCTTGAAGCCTTTTGTTGGAGGTATCCTGAGGTGTTAATGAGTACTGCTGCAGCTACTGCCGCTACTAACACCATGGCAATAAACACTATAAGGGTACCAATACCAACAGCACCCCTTCTTGGCACTGCCAGCACCTCCTTGGAGGTTTTTCAATATATTCTACCAACGTTTGGATATAAATCAATTTTTTGTGTGTGAAAGTGCTTGTAGAAATTGAAGTACATATGTAGCTACATATGTAGGTCAATACCACAAAAAGAAGAAAGAATCAAAGCTTCTTAACAACAAGGAAGCTCCTACCATAATCCTCGAAGCTAACGTCAAAGCCCTCTTCTAGGATTAACCTCTTAACTTCACCTCTGGCAGGATAGCCAACGAAGGAACTATTCAATCCCTCGAAGAATTCCATGGCTTCAATGTTCTCGAACTCATCTCTGAAGGCATCAACTATTATCAGCTTTCCTCCAGAATTCAATGCATCCAGCACCTTCCTTAGGACTTCCCTCCTGTTCTCGACATACTCAAGAAGGAAGCTCATTATCGCAACATCATACCTAGTCTTAGGTTTTATTAAAGTTACATCCATCTCCTTCAGTTCAACGGGCAATCCCTCTCTCTCAACTCTACTTCTGGCTATCTCAAGCAATCCCGGTGAATAATCAATTCCTAGATACTTTCCATCCTCACTTATAAACTTTCCAAAGTAGATGGGAGATACAGAACCACAACCCAGGTCAAGGACATAGCTATCTTCCTTTATCTCTCCCAACTTAAGAATCCCCACTCTGTAAACACTGTGGAACGAGGAGGACAATCTCATGTCCCAGAAATCGGCATCTTTATCGAAGTCCATGAGGACGTATGGGTGATCATAAGAGATTAATGCAAAGTCTATCATCTTGTATATTTCCTCCCAAATTGGTATCCAGTCTGGAAGAAGTAACATGTAATCCTCCTTTGGGAACGTCAGGACGTAAGAGAATCCATTCAAAATTAAGCTGTTTGGAGTTTCCTCGATGATCCCTAAAGCTTTAAGGTGTTCAACCAACCTCTTAAGCAATGGCTTGTTTGGAACCTTTATCTGGGATAACAGGTCATTATAGCTTGGCCTTGAGGCAACTATCTTGAGTATTCCATGCTTTATCCCAAGCTGGACCAGGTTAAGGACACTTAAGCTTACCATTTGGTTTATGTTCGCATCAACGGTTCTTATTAGCTCTTCAAACCTCATTACTAACACCTCATATGAACTTTCTGTAGTAGGCTTGGTAATCTTTTAACATCTCAACAACTTTCTTCCCGTATTCGGTTAATCTGTAGTATTTGAACCCATTATTTCTTATCTCCTCAACAAGGCCAAGATAAACGAGGGAGCTCTCACCATTGTAACGATTCCCCAAACCGACTAGAGCCCCTCTCACATTAGAAGGATCAGAGCCAACAACTCTAGCTATCTCGCTAAGGTAGGTCGCGGAGGGGTAGATTGTATAAAGATACTGAAGAATTCTCCTCCTTAGTTCACTCCTGTAGAGTGCTCGTAACACATGAGGATCAATTACTGGTGGCACTGGACATCACCTTGGGTATTCTTTACCACAATATTATAATGCTGAGACGTTGGACAATCTTCAACTGGGAATTATCCAATGAATCAAGAGAAACCTTAAATATAAGATATATCCAAAATATAAGGGAGGGATTATGTTCAGAGGCAAAAAGGAGGAGAGGGTTACATGGGCCTTTCTCCAAGAGCACTATCCAGAGATAGTAGAGGGATTAAAAGAGCTTGAGGAGTGGGAAAATGTTAGGAATGCACTTGCTGATTCTGAAAGGCTAGGAGATTATTCAATTCTTGCATTAATGTCCTTAGTTGCCTTAGAGAAAAAAATTAACTTAACCATTGAAGAACTAAACGAAAGGACATACACACTGTCCTCAAAGATAGATTCCTTAAAAACAGATACTGAAAACAATTTTAAGAGGTTTGAAAAGGAGATAGAAGCTATTAAGAATCTAATTGACGAGCTTGATAGAAGGACTGTCGTCGTAACAAACATCGAAAGAGTTCTTCCGAGAATAAGCGAACTTGAGGAGAGAATGTTATCATTTCCTGTAGAGGTAGCTGAAAGCCTAGAGAAAAGGCTTATGAACAGCTTAGAGAAGAAAATAGAGGAGCTTGTGGAAGAGAAGATCAGGGAAAAGAGCTCATCTTTTAACCCAGAGATACTGAAGGAGTTTATAACAAAGTATGATTCCCTTGTTAGGGAGAACATTGAGCTTAAGAAAAGGCTTGAGAACAGAGAAAGGATAATCAAGGAGTTAAGGGAAAAGCTTTCAAAGATGCAGGAGAGCGTAAAAGAGGTAGAAGAAATTGAAAAGAAAGTAAGCGAATATGAGAAGCTTGCAGAGGAAGTAAAGAAGATTAGGGCAAGGTTAGCTAAGATAACAGGAAGTTATGATATTAAGGAGGCTCTTAGAATAATAGAGAACAATTACATTCCCAAGTCGAAGGTTGAGGAACTTGCAAAGACAATAAAGAATCTAATAAAGGAGAATGAAGAACTAAAAAAGGAAAATGAAAAGTTGAAGAAGGATTTTGAAAAGATAACACAGGCCGTCAAGATGCTCATGGAAGAAACTCAGGAGGAAGAATGACTTTCCAATAACAACAACCTAGAAAGGCCCTCTTTTATAACCTTGTTGACGAGATAACTTTGATCGTCCATCTCCTCAAGTCTCTTTATGATGACTTTTCTGAGCTTATCGTTAAGTGTGGCCAAGTGAACAAGGGCCTCAACTGCACTTGCCCTCACTATTTCATCTTCATCGTGAAGCAACGAGATTATCCTTGGTAAGAATGGATTGACGTATCTAAAGCCATTCTCGCCCATAGCCTCTATAAAACTTAAGGCAACAAGCTTTTCTTCTCTCCTCTTTGAGGATAACATATTGATGAAGTCCTTTGCTATCGTTGACATCAACATTGGATTTGCCTTTGCTATCTCCTCAAGGGCGTAACTAACGTTTATTCTCGTCTTCTCATCACCTATTCTGTAGTTTGCGAAGAGAACTGGAATCATGGATCTTATTAGCTCGGGCTTCTCCTTTGCAAGCTGTCCAAAGGCCCTAGCTATTTCTTGGGTTAAGGGGACAGCTTCGCTCTTCTTTAAGAGAGCAAACAGCTTCTTGACAAGAGGTTTATAAAGTTCCTCCTTGGATCTTGCTATGATCATTATTATTGAGAGGGCATTCTTTGCTACGGTCCATAGGTCATCATCAAGTAATTCTATCAGTTTCTTTAGAATTTCCTCATCATACTTCGCCATTATTAGTATCTTCTCCAAATGCTCGCCATTCGCGAGTGCCTCCCTTATGTCGAATTCCTCATCCATACACAACCCCAACTATAAATTTAAGTTAATAAAATAAATGTTTAGTGCTCAAGGACAGTCATCATGGAGCCCAGGAAGAAGAGGTGGCCGGAATAGTTGGAAGTCCAATAATTCACTCATGCAATCAATAATAACTCCAACGCCAATAATAAATCCAAGAGGAAGGACATCAAGCTCCATGACTCCTTTTAAACTCCTCTGAAGAGTTGGAGTTCCATTAAGCTGGAACATCGAAGGAGAAGAGTTGTTTATGTGGATGCCCTCCTAGTAAAAGTTAGAGCCGAGCACATATAGAGTAAGCCCAGGAGCTCCTATAATTCTGGAGGACTCTCTTTAATCTTTCTAACTTTCAGCTTCAAACCATCTACATCTTCCACCACTACCTTGTCTCCGGGTTTGAGATTTTCTTCACTGTAAGCTATCCAAGTATCTCCATCGACCTCAACTAAGTAATGATCCTCTGAAATCCTGACAACTTTCCCTTCCTTGCCCTTAAGATCAAAGGTATACTTGCCCTTTCCCATGTCCCTAGTCTCCTTCTTTATTATCCTTGCAAAGACCATATAAGATATCACCGCTGATATCAAGGATAAGACGAATGAGAGGTAGAAGTTGACGTTGAAGAGCTGAAGTAATCCTAGAACAACGAAGGCGATCCCTATTGGCGTTATAAAAGCTGAAACCATCATGTCCAGAAGTATTATGAGCAATCCTAAAATTAAAAGGAAAATTGGGAGGGAATTCATGAGCATCACTCCATCATCTTTTTGAGCTTCTCAAGGTCCTCGGAGTTTATATTTTCTTCGATTCTCTGGGACTCCTTTTTATCGCTGGGTGGAGTGGGAGGTGTTGGGGTCTCCTTGACCTTCTGAAGTATTCTCAGGAGGCCAATGAGGGATTCAGTGTCATAGGGAACTATCAGGTTACCATATTTGGCCAGCTCGGGTAGCTTCTCTATGTACTGAAGTGTCAAATATTTTTCGTCTGCCAACTTCAAGGCCTCGAGAACCTTTCTTATGGCCTCGGCCTGACCTTCAGCTATTAATATCTGCCTCTGCTTCTCACCTTCAGCCTTCAGTATCGCGGCCTGTTTTTGGCCTTCAGCTTCCCTTATCGCTGCTTCCTTCTTACCCTCAGCTATTAAAATCATGGCTCTCTTCTCCCTCTCCGCCGTCATCTGCTTTGCCATCGCTTCTTGAATGTCTTTAGGAGGATCTATCCTCTGGATCTCAACCCTTGTAATCTTAACCCCCCAGCGGTCAGTTATCTTGTCGAGCTCTTCTCTCAGCCTTGCGTTGATGATGTCCCTACCACTCAATGTTTCATCTAGCTCCATCTCACCAATTATTGCCCTCAAATTTGTCTGGGCTAATTTGACTATTGCCATTAGAAAATTGCTAACGTTGTAAACGGCTTTAACTGGGTCTATTATTTGGTAATAGACGACAGCATCTACTGTCACAACAACGTTGTCCTTACATATCACTTCCTGGGGAGGGACGTCGATGACATGTTCCCTCATATCAACTATTCTTGTGCTTTCCATGAATGGTATTATGAAGTGTATTCCCGGCTCTAGGATTCTGTTGAATTTTCCAAGCCTTTCCACCAGTCCCTTTTGATATGGTCTTATCACTTTGACGCTGAGTAGCAGCATCACCAACAGAAAGATGCCCAGTATAACTAAGGCTACTCCTCCTGCTCCAATCATAAGTTACACCAATTAAAACAATAATTATAGAATCAAATTCATAGTCCCAATAGTTTAAGGGTAGTTTACACACAAATGACAAGGCCTTCAAAAAGAAAAAGTAATTAACTGGAAGCATTAGGTGCCATGCTCCCAACTTTCAAGGTATTCTTTCTGCTCCTCTGTGAGTTCCTCTATGCTTATCCCCATCGACTGAAGCTTTATTCTGGCAACCATCTCATCAATCTCCCTGGGAAGCACATAAACCTTAGGTTCAAGCTTATCGTGGTGGTCTTTTATGTACTCTGCAGCTTTCGCTTGTAAGGCGAAGCTCATGTCCATTATTTCCGCAGGGTGCCCATCAGCAGCCACTAAATTCACCAGTCTTCCATCGGCTAACAGGTAAAGCCTTCTACCGTCCTTAAGCTTGTATTCAGTTATATTCGGCCTTGGATTGCTTATCTCAACTGCCAACTCTTCCAAATCTGGCTTCCATATCTCAACGTCGAAGTGACCTGCATTGGCCATTATCGCACCATCCTTCATTAGCTCGAAGTGTTCTTTCCTGATGCATTTTATGTTTCCAGTGGCCGTGACAAAGATGTCCCCAACTTTTGCTGCTTCCTTCATATCCATAACCAAGAATCCATCCATTCTCGCCTCTAGGGCCTTTATTGGATCCACTTCGACCACTATTACAGTGGCTCCGAGCCCCCTTGCTCTCATCGCTATTCCCCTACCGCACCAGCCATATCCTACAACTACGACGTTCTTTCCAGCTATTAAGAGGTTTGTAGCCCTCATTATTCCATCCCATGTTGATTGTCCAGTCCCATAACGGTTATCAAAGAGGTACTTCATGTAAGAATCGTTCACCGCTATGACTGGAAACTTAAGAATACCTGCCTTTTCCATCGCCCTTAGTCTTATTACTCCAGTAGTTGTCTCTTCACTTCCTCCCCAGATCTCATCTAGCAATTCCTGCCTCTCCTTGTGAACTATGCTTATCATATCGGCTCCATCATCTATTATTATGTTTGGTTTTATATCGAGGGCCTTGTGCATGAACTCGTAATATTGCTCGCGGCTTTCTCCTCTTATGGCGTAAACTTTAACTCCAGCCTTTGCTAAGGCAGCAACCACGTCATCTTGAGTGCTTAATGGATTGCTTGCAGCTGCGGAAACTTCAGCGCCACCGGCTTTTAGAGTAAGAAGTAGAAATGCCGTCTTCATTTCCAAGTGAAGTGTAGCTGCTATTCTCACGCCTTTAAAGGGCTTCTTTTCTTCGAATTCTTTCTTTATGTGTTGAAGAACGGGCATGAACCTAGAAACCCAATCAATTTTCTTCCAACCTTCCTCTGCAAGAGATAAATCTTTTACACAATAGTCCCTTCCACAGTCCATTGAATTCACCATTTTAATAAGGGGTCTTCCCTTTATAAGGCTAGAGGAACTTTCCAAAGTTGTACTGGGGTATGGGACACATAACTATTCTCCTCGACCAAAGGCAATCAGCACAACTTGGCTCATTGCCCCAGCAGTCAATCTCGGTTGTCTTCACGAAATCACAGGCATCCCTTAGAGAACAATCGGTACAGGAGGGGTAGAGGTAGTTCTTCGTTATGAACCTAAACCATGTGTACCTTTCACTTGTCCATATGTCAACCAAACTCTTCTCTCTAACGTTGCCGAATGAATAAGCAATTATTTTTTTTCTCCCTTCCAAATATGTATTCCTTGTACGTGTGCAGGAACCTATAACAAGGAACGACTTCACCATCCCACCTGACTACAGCTACTTTATTTTCATCAAAGTCGCAAATCCTCTCAGTTTTCAACTCGAAGTATGGGAGTTTGATGTAGAGGCCATTGTGAGCTATTTTGTAAAGCTCATCGACTATGGGTCTCATATCAACACTTCCGTCATATACTATGTCATTAACCTGCTCTGGCGTTAAGGGTAAAAGGTTGGAAACTAGCATTGCATCAACTCCAAGGTTCAGAAGGTACCTGGCGAGATCTGGTAATTGCCTATAATTTTCTTTTGTAACCACGACTTCAACCCCAATACTTGGCTTGTGGGTTCCTGCTTCCTTTCTATACTTTACGAGCTTCTTTATCTTCTCTGCCGTAACTCCTGCTAAAATGTGGCCGAGAGTTATCACATTTTGGGCAGTGGGTAAGACGTCCATGGAGAAATACACTAAATCAACACCAAGCTCTGCAAGCTCCTTGAGCATTTTGTCCGTTAAAAGAGTTCCGTTAGTGCTAATTCCCAGGGCGAAGCCTCTTCTCTTCACTTCCCTTACCATGTCCATGAACCTTGGGTGAACAGTTGGCTCACCTATCCCTCCAAAGTATATCATCTTTAACTCAGGAAACTCCTCCGCATCATCAAGGATTTTGAGGAAGAGGTCGTAGTCCATATCTCCCTCTTCATCCTCCCAGTACTGCTTAAAGCACATCTTGCATTTCAAGTTGCACCTGCTAGTTATTTCTAAGTAGAGGTACTTCATGTCGAGCTTCGGTTTTATTACAACTTTTCCATCCCAAAGTGTAAATGTGTACTCTTTTTCCAAATCAACCGCCTCCAGCTGGAGGGAAAATGCTTATCGTATCTTCATCTGAAAGAGGAGTATCAAGGCCCTGAAGGTGTTCTATGTTCTTTCCATTGACCAGAATTATGTATCCTTTCTCTAGCTCTTTCTTAAACCCTGGGAACATTTCTTCAAGCTTATCTAAAAGCTCCTTCACACTCTTTGGACCGTGAACCTCAAGTTTTCTCTTTCCAGTAAACTCTATAAGTGTTGCAAATAATTTCACCTGCATATTATAAATCCTCCCCAGAAGAAATAAAAAGTTAATTGAAAAGAAAAGTTCAATAGAACTCAGCTATTCCAAGCTCCTCAAGCTTCTCCTTTGGAATTCTTCCATCCTCGGTCCATCCTCTGAGCTTGTAGTACCTCGGTAGCATCTCCTTTAACCTCACTACATGTCCCTTGTTGGGACCTTCAGGCATTGGCTCCTCAAGGAATCTCTTTGGTAGTGTATCATCCCTTGCTGGATCTAGGCCTGCTTTGAGGTTGAACAGCCTCTCAGCATTCCATATTCTCTCTCCTATCTTGAGGTAATCTTCGGTTGTTAAGTCCCAACCAAGGGCAGCGTTGAGAAGATCACGGTAATCATCAGCTCCAAGGCCAAATGTTGTGAAGAGACATAGGCCTGCTGAATCTATCAATGCTGTGAGGTTTTGGAATAGAATTAGCATCTTGATCTTGTCGTCGCTAACATCGTGTGGATCCATCTTGTATGGATAGCCCAGGATCTCTGGACTGATCATATAGTTCTTAATGTGACACCCACCACGGTTGTTTGTTGCATAACCCAGGCCGTGTCCCTCTGCTCCTCTTGGGTCATAGGCTGGTAGCTCTAATTTCTTCACGGTCATAGAAACCTCTGGGTGTCCATAGCTCTCAGCCAACCTGTAGCTTCCCTCGGCAAGCTTGTTACCGAAGCCTTCCCTCTTTGCTATCTTCTCTATGTAGTAGTGGAGAACCTCAGTGTTACCCCATCTGAGGGGTGGGGCATCTCCGAGCTCATCATCCTTTATGTATCCCTTCTCATAGAGTTCCATCGCAGTGGCTAAAGTTCCACCAGTTGATATTGTATCAAGTCCAAACTCGTCACACATGTGGTTTGCTTCTATTATTGATGCAAGGTCGTTAATTCCCAGGTTAGCTCCCAAGGCCCAAACACTCTCGTACTCTGGACCTTCTGTCTCTCCAACCGTAGGTAGCCTATTTACTCTACCACATCCAATTGGACATGCGTAACACGGCTTATTTCTAACTAGGTATTTGGCGGCCATTGCTTCACCGCTCTGCTCGTAGGCATATGGGTAAACACCAGTCTGGAAGTTTCTAACTGGATAAAGTCCGTTTTCGTTAATTATATTCACTAGAACAGCTGTTCCGTACTTTGGAAGACCTCCTCCAGCAACAGGGTCATTCCTAAGCTTGTTAACCTTTTCCCTAACAACGAGCATGAACTTCTGCTTGTCAGCTATAGGAACGGTCTTGCTCCCTTCAACGGCTATCGCCTTGAGATTTTTGCTTCCCATTACGGCTCCAACTCCACCTCTTCCAGCCGCCCTGTGTCCATCATTCATTATTGCCGCAAACTTGACTAAATTCTCGCCTGCCGGGCCAATGGATGCTATTTTCACTTTCTCGCTTCCAACCTCCTTCCTTATCGTCGCTTCAGTCTCGCTAACCTTCTTACCCCATATGTGTGAGGCATCTCTAATCTCAATGTGATCATCTTTGATGTAAATGTACACTGGCTTCTCCGCTTTGCCCTCAACAACTATTGCGTCATAACCTGCAAACTTCAGCTCAGCTCCGAAGTAACCACCGGAGTTTGCCATCGTTATGAATCCAGTTATGGGGCTTTTTGTTACCACATTATACCTTCCACCCGTTGGTGCACTTGTTCCAGTTAGGGGGCCAGCAGCGATAATAAGCTTGTTTTCAGGGCTTAAGGGGTCTACAGTTGGATCCATCTCCTTTAAAAGAAGATATATAGCCAGACCTCTGCTTCCAAGCCACTTCTTGGCTAATTCTTCGTCGTATTCTTCTACCTTAATATCTCCAGTAGAAAGGTTTACACGTATAAACCTACCCCAGTTGCCATACATAGAGGACACCAGATATATTATTGTTTTACTCCTATTATAAATGTTACGA
>NZ_JASKLM010000027.1:0-23933 GCF_030153625.1 Pyrococcus sp.
TTTCCGTGTATACCACCTTATATCGTAATAGGAAAAATTGAAAGATAAGCCGGCCTATCTAAGCACAAAATTAAATACGAGGAAAAGTAGTATAAAATACATCTTTGTTAATACTTTTCATAGTATTTTAGCAAAACAAAAAATAGGAAAAAATAAAGAATTTTTACTGTTACATTTAGGATTTCAATTTTTATGTTGCTAGATTTAAAAAGAAAACTTCTACAAATAATTTTTCTCAAAACTCAGAGTAAAAGTGTTATTTAACCAAATTCCGAAGTCCATGGAAGTCGCCAAAGGGGTTTCCTTTACCCTAAAACCCTTCTCAAGAGAGCATATTCCCTCTCATCGAGGGTCATTTTATCAACTACCACTATAAGAACCCCTTGGTGGAAAATAATGTAATCTCTAACTGCTCCTAGCATCTTCGCTATAGCCGAAAATTCATTGTATATCTTCAAGTATTCCACTCCCTCTATCACCACTACACTCTGAATTCCTTTATCGCTTGTTTCTAAGACATACCTACGAACGATCTCAGGAACCTTGTAAAGATCTGTTGGTTGAATTCCGTTCTGTACTTGGGCTGTAGTAAATGTAAAGAAATGCCAATTATCAGCTGGCTTTAAGCTTCGCAAAAATGCAAGGACTGGCAGATTTTCTAGTTCCCTTCTAATGTTTTCAAAATCCTCTGGAGAAACAATTTGAACACCTGGAACTTTAGAAATCTTTGTGCTGCCTATATTATATTCGCTCAAGAAGCGGGGGCTAAAAATCACCCTATAGTAGAAATAAGCCGCTCCAGTTGCCAATGCCAACGCAACAATTTGAGCTCCAATGAGCATTTCATGAACTTTAGGAATAATTTTGTAAATAGGTGGATAGCACATAGAAAGCAAGCCACTAATTAAAACTATGGTACCAAACATTTTTCCATCCTTGTGATAATGCATTGAGAGTACGTGCCTCCCAACACTCCCCGAGACTATTCCTAATAATCCCCCCAAACAATAGGCATCTTCTAGAAAATACTCTCCAAAGATACTCTGAGCCATGGAAAAGAGAACCAAAACAATTGAGGGTATTAAGATAAGGTCCTTGGGAGGAGAAATCGTTGTCTCTTCTTTCATAATAGAAAAGATTCCCAGGTACCAGAGAGCAAATGACATTCCAATAAAGACATTCTCTACTTTCATATCTACAAAGCCAAACGTTGTCGTTGGAATTGACGTAATCCAAGAAAGCGAAATTAGTAGGGCGGATCTTCGGTTACTTATATAATAAGCATATAGGAATAAGAGTGCTGCCATCGCTCTTATTGTGACTAGGCTTGCAAAACTTATCCACGAAGTATGCACCATGTGTTTCCCCTTATATAACAATATGTTAGGGATTTAATAAGAGTTTCGAGCTAGACGGTACAATTCTTTATGCGGATCGAAAATCCAGAGTTCTATGCTCGCATATCCATTCTATAGCTTTCTAAAGAAAAATAAAAAATCCTTTTGAGATGAGTCTCGGAAGATATAAATGGAAAGTAGAACGGGAAGTCTTCAGTGGTATAATCGTCAACATTGAATGAAAGATAAAAATCGAAAGATCACTTAGATTTTCTTTTTCTCCTTCCTACACTTGCCTTTAATCCTACAATCAGCCCAGGCCCAACTAAAAGTAGTGGAGCAAAGTAGTTCTTAAGGTATGAGCTCAGAGCGTAGTAGTTGATAACGAATGCAAGTAGTGTTAGTAGCAATATAATTCTCTTATCGCTGGTTTTCTTTTCCCTCCTAACATCTATTGACACCGATTCTGCAACTATAAAGCCAAGGATTGCGTAGAGTATTCCCCCTATTAATGCTAGTATTCTCTGGATCCAGGTTTCTGAAAACGCTGCTATAAAGAACATTACAAGTCCTCCACCTGTGAGGAACATAAACGACAATATCTCCATCATTAGCGAACACCACTTTTACTGAAATGTAAAACTTTAAACCTTTTTCTAAATGTAAAATACTCAATATTACAACAAATCATAATAAATTTGAACGTATATTTAAAGGAGACAAATTTATTATGTCAATTTTTCAAATAATGCATAGAAAAAGCCTATTGTTTCATGGCGGTGAGGCCATGCTCTCATGCTCCCCCTAAGGAATCCTGGATCGTAGGGGCCAAAGAGTTCTACAAGCTTAAACTCTTTGTGTGTCTCCAAGAACCAAGAGACATTGTTCTCATTTTCCTCAATAAAGATGCTGCAGGTTGTGTATAATAACCTACCCCCAGGTTTTACAAGCTTGGCAGCACTCTCTAAAAGTTCCCTCTGGAGTTGGGCCATTTCTTCGATTTTCTGCTCTCTTAATCTCCACCTAAGTTCGGGGTTCTTCCCTATAGTCCCAGAAGAAGTACAGGGGGCGTCAAGCATAACCCTGTCAGCAACTTCTTCACCCAAAATTTCTGGAGCCTTTCTGGCATCTTTAACTATGGGCTTCACTATTTTTATGCCCATTCTTGAAACGAAGTCTTTTAGCCTTTTCATTCTAGTCTTGTCTATATCGAAGGCAAATATCTTCCCTTCGTTTTTCATAAGTTCTGCCATATGTGTAGTCTTTCCTCCTGGGGCTGCTGCTAGATCAACGACGACTTCACCGGGCTGTGGGTTTAGGATAACGGAAGCTACTGCTGAAGCTTCTTCCTGAACTATTATCTTCCCTTTTCTGAACAAATCACTAGAATCAAAGTCATATGGCCCCATTATCTTTAACACAACTGGAATCCTTTTGCTCTGCACTACTTTAACACCTTCTTCCTCAAACTTTTTTATTACCTCCTCCGGGGTGGTTTTTAGGGTATTCACCCTTATGCTTATCCACTCATGCTTCCTATTTACTGCCTCAAAGAATGCCTTAGTTTCTTCTCCAAGCAACTTCCTAACCCTTTCTATGAGCCAAGCTGGAGCTAAGTATTCCCACTCTAGTTTCTCGAGTTCAGTTTTAGGATTTGGCTTGTATTCCAATATTTTATCAAAAATGTCCCAATAATACATTCCAACGTAAGGATGGGTTTTAGATGAAATGAAGTCTGAAGCCTTCCATTTTAGGTTTTTCAGTGTGTTTTGATTTGGATCGTGGAAAAGAATTACATCAAAAGCCACACGAAGGGCGGCCCTTAACCAGGGATCCAAGATCAGGGGAGTTACACCAACAACATCCTTTATGGCCTTATCGATTAACCCCTGCTTTTTCATAATGTCATAGAATATCATAGTTAAAGTTCTGTTTAACCAAGCTTCTTTGATCTCGTGCTTCTTAAAAGCTTCTCTTTTAGCGTATTGGCTTGGTTTTATAACTTCTCCAAGTCTAACTGCTTCTATTATTGCTCTTATTCCCCTGGGAGGTATTGATAGTTTCCTTTCTTTCTCGGCTTCCATCATAATTTAACTCCTTTTTACTATTTTTAAATTCATCTATACTAATGACTTGCGTAAAAATTTCCAATTTTTTACTTTGTTGAATCTTCCTAAAAATTAAATTTTATTATTTTAAAGATCAAATTACTTGTTTTAGTAATTTTTAGTATTTGAATGATTGGTAACTTTTAATTTAATAAGTTTCATAAAAAATAAAGATAATAAAAAGTAAGGAGATGAAGTATCACTCAAAGATCCAAAAAAATAATTAAAGACCTTTGGCCTCCATTTCCTCAACGTAGGATATAACGTTCTCTACTATTTCTTTAGCCTTTCCTATGTAGTTTTCTGGCTTTAAAGACTCAAAGTCTTCCTCTGCTAGATATTTTCTAATCTCTTCATTTTCTTTTGCTACATCTAAGAGATCTCTTCCCTCCTTAAATGCCTTCATAGAGATCTGTCTAACTAGCTCATGTGCTTCTTGTCTCCCCATTCCTTTCTCTGCAAGCTTAAGCATTAGTGGCTCAGCCATTATCAAGTTATTCGTTAGGTGTAGGTTTCTCCTTATGTTCTCAGGGAAGAATTCCAATCCCGAAAGAACCTTTTTCATAGTTTTTAGCATTTCATCAAGTAATACAAAGCTTTCTGGGAGAATTACTCTCTCGACCGAAGAGTTCGTTAAATCTCTCTCATGCCACAGAGGATTGTTTAGGAGTGATGGAATGACGTTTGAGTAAAGAACCCTAGCCAACCCGCAGACTTTCTCAGTCCTTATTGGATTCCTCTTGTGTGGCATTGTGGAAGAACCAACCTGCTTCTTTCCAAAGGGCTCACTAACTTCAAGAATTTCCGTTCTTTGGAGGTTTCTTATCTCCAATCCCATCTTGTCCAAAGTTGAAGCTACCAATGCCAAGAAGAACATAAGCTCGGCATAAACATCTCTCTGGATTATTTGATTTGTTATTCTTGCCGGCTTTAATCCCAAGTCTTCCATAACTAGCCTCTCTATTTCAAAGGCCTTTTCTCCAAATGAGGCTGCAGTTCCCACAGCTCCTCTCATCTTTCCAACTAAAACTCTCTCCTTTAATTGGTACAACCTCTCGATGTGCCTCTGAATCTCGTCCAACCACAAGGCAAATTTCATTCCGTATGTTGTTGGGATTGCATGCTGTCCATGAGTTCTTCCAATGCAAACTGTATCTATATGCTCCTTAGCTAACTTTTTCAATATTGACCTGAGTTCCTTTAGGTCTCTCTCCACGATCTCAAGGCTTTCCTTTATTAGAAGGGCGTTTGCAGTATCGATGATGTCGTTGGAAGTCGCTCCCAGGTGAACGTACTTCCCATGCTCACCGCAAACTTCGCTTAAGGCCTTAACCACGGCCATTATGTCGTGATGAATCTCGGCCTCTATCTCTTTAACCCTCTCAAGCTTTACCCACTTGGTGTTGGCCCTCTCTGAAATCACCCTTGCACTTTCCTCTGGGATATTTCCTACCTTAGCATGAGCCCTAGCAAGTGCGGCCTCCACGTCAAGTAGCTTTTGCAACTTATTCTCCTCATCCCATATCCTCTTCATCTCCTCGCTACCATAGCGATAATCAATTGGGTGAATCGCCATCCAATCACCACCTTTGTGATAAAATTTTGAAATATAAATGTTATTATTTGACGTAAGAATGTTAAAAAGATACAAGATTAGATTAAAAACATAAGGAATCTAAGGGAGGTAAGGCGATGATGATGCCTTCCGCACCTGATTGGTGAGGAGTGGACGGCTTCCTGAGCCTACTCCTTATATGCTATCGCCTCAATTTCAATGAGAACATCTTTTGGCAGTCTTGAAACCTCTACTGCAGCTCTAGCAGGCTTAGATTCTCCAAAATATTCTGCATAAACCTCGTTCATCTTTGCAAAGTCGTTCATATCTTTTAGATATACTGTAACCTTAACGACATCGGTAAGAGAGTAACCAGCTGCCTCTAAAATTGCTTTTATGTTCTCTAAAACTTGCCTTGTCTGAGCCTTTATGTCTCCTTTTACGATTTCTCCAGTTTTTGGATCTATTGGGATTTGGCCTGCGATAAAGAGGAAGTTTCCGGCCTTAATTGCCTGGCTATAAGGGCCTATTGGTTTTGGAGCATTTTCAGCAAAAATTACCTCTTTCATAGGGATCACCACGAGATAATAGGGGAGAAGACATAATAAATGTTTAGAAATGCATTAAGCTTATAAAGACACAGTACTTTATTTAGGCACATGTCAGTTAGGGTACGTCTCGCATCTCTTGATGATGTTAAAGGCATTGTTGAGGTTCATTGTTCTTCAGTTAGCAAATGGGTCAAATACATCAATGGTAAGAGAGTTGAAGCTAGATATGATGACCTTACTATAGCTGAGCGATGGAGTCATGGAGGCCCTTGGATGAGTATTGAAACTTGCGCTATAAATATAAACAACATCTTAATCAACAATCAGTACCCCTTAGTAGCTGAGCTCAATGGTAAAATAGTCGGAGAGCTAGAGCTCTACATAGGTGAGGAGGGGGGTCTCCTCGGTAAATGTGGATATATCGATGTTTTGGAAGTACACAAAGATTATAGAAGAAGAGGTGTTGGTAAAGCACTTGTGAACAAGGCAGTCGAAATAGCTAAAGAGCATAAATGCGATACTGTGGCTGTATGGCCGGTTAAAGAAGCTGTTGGATTCTATAGAAAATGTGGCATATCCGAGATCGCATACAGGATTGTTCATGTAGAAATAAACCTCAATGAAATCCGTACTAAGGTTCAAGAACAATACTCAACTACTTCGTTTCCTAATAATTATGATATTATCAAAGACATGATATTTGTAACACCTAGGATATTTTCATCCTTTGCTGCATGGATAAAAAGTAGATGGCGCTATGCCATAGAGAAGAATAGAACAAGTATCGAGGGTTGTATACCAGAATTAAATGCATGTTACATAATCAAGGGTCTTTGGAATAATAAAAGTGCAGCTGAATTATTCCTATGGGTTGAGGATATAGCAAGTATAAACCAAGTGCTAAATGAAATATTTGGAATCGCTAAGAAAAAGGGGATTACCACACTACATTTGCTAATAGATGAAAATGTGTACCAAGAAATCGTGAATAAGTATCCTCACAAGGTTTTAGAACACGAGGTCCTCCTGATGAAAAAGTAAGATGATTCATTGTATCTCTTTTCACCACTACTTCTCTGGCCAGTTGTTGTCATTATGATCTCCATACAATCCTCTCCTCTGAAACCATTTAAAAATTCTAGAAAACAAAAGCCAACAAACATTATGACGACATATCGCAGTTAGCTAACCATGTTTCAGACTGTTAAAAGGCTTGATAATAATTTATTAAATAAGGTAAAAACTAGGATTAGGCAATATAGTAGTATTCACCTTTCTCTTTCTGCTCCCTATCCTTAACGCTACCCTCCTTGTTCGCCCTGGGTCTTCCAGTATCTGGATCTCTTCTGAAGGTTATTCCAATTGAAGCTAGGAACCTGTTCATTCCCTCTCTCATTCCCATTGGGGGTAAAGCCCTTCCATACTTTCCAGGCTCTCCCTCAAATACCATAAGTCTGTCACTAACATAATCAATCATCAAAACGTCGTGCTCTACAACTAAAGCCGTCTTCTCGTTCTTCTCCATCAAGTGCCTTATCGCCCTTGAAACTGCCAATCTCTGCTCAACATCTAGGTAAGCTGATGGCTCATCGAGCAGGTAAATATCGGCATCTCTAAGGAGTGTAGCTGCTATTGCAACTCTCTGAAGCTCTCCACCCGAGAGCTCGTTTACCTCTCTGTCATATAAGTCAATTATTCCCAGGGGCTTCAAGAGTTCAGTCTTGTAGAAATTGCTGTTTAGCTTAGAAGCATCAATCTTGCTCAACAGCTCATAAACAGTTCCTTCATAATCGGCCTTAATGTACTGGGGTTTATAAGCTACTGTAAGGTCCCACTCTATCTTTCCTTCCGTAGGCTCCTCAACTCCTGCAAGCATTTTAACGAATGTTGTCTTTCCTATTCCGTTTGGTCCAACTATTCCAATTACCTCCCCCTTCTTTATCTCTCCAGGCTCGACCTCCAACCTAAAGCTACCGTAATCCTTCACTAACCTGGGATAAGTGACCAGGGTTTCCCTCTCTATCTCTACCCTCTCTCCAGTCTTCGTGAACTTGATCTCATAGGGCCTAAATCTAACGTTCTCATCCTTTAAATAACCCCTGAGAAATTCGTTAATCCCATTTCTGGTTCCCTTTGGCTGAGAGAATATTCCATACACTCCAGGCTCACCGTAAACTACATGGATTATATCGCTAAGATAGTCGAGAACTGCCAAATCGTGCTCTACAACTAAAACGGATTTTCCTTCTTCACTAAGCCTTCTTATTGCTCTAGCAGCATTCAATCTCTGCCTTATGTCTAAGTAGCTTGAGGGCTCGTCAAAGAAATAGAACGTTGCATTTCTCAGCAGAGCTGCGGCTATTGCAACCCTTTGAAGCTCTCCACCAGAGAGGTGTTGGATTTCCCTATCAAGCACATTTTCCAATTCGAGGGCCTTAACTACTTCCTCCAACTTACCAGTTTCATCGGCCTTCTTTAACAGCTCTATGACCTTCCCTTTTACGGCCTTTGGAATCAAGTCCACGTATTGTGGCTTAACAACTGGCCTTATCTCTCCGTTCTTAAGCTTTTCAAAGTAATTTTGGAGTTCATTTCCTCTAAATGCTCTTATAACACCATCCCAGCTGTCATTGTCCCCACAAAGGTTTGGAATCAGTTGTCCAGCAAGTATCTTTACTGCCGTAGACTTTCCAGTACCGTTAGGCCCCACTATACCCACGACCATGCCTTCCTTAACTACGGGAAGTCTATAGAGGACGAAGGCGTTAACACCATACCTATGCACACAGTCCTCTTCGAGCTGCTCTGGTAGGTTAACTATGCTTATGGCCTTGAAAGGACACTTGTGGACGCAGATTCCACATCCAGTACAGCTTGCCTCTTGGATTATGGGCTTGTAGTTTTCTTCGTCAATAATTATTGCCTCTCCTCCCATTCTATTCACTGGACAGACCCTCTCACAGAGAAAGTGCCCACACTTGTCTGGATTACATTTGTCGTAATCGATGACCGCAATCCTCATCTCCCCTCCCCAACTAACCGTGAGAGATACGGTTTATAAATGGTACCCAGAATATTGGATTAGGTGATGACATGAAAAAGGAAAGACTCAGGTATTCTCTGCCACTGCTTCTAATTGGAATAGGAGTATTGATAGTTCTTTTACACCCTCCCTACATAATGAGATTTATAATAGGGGGGCAGGCCTACTACATCAACCTCTTGCTGGCCTTTACTCTGATTGTTGGAGGAATTTTGCTGATATTTGTTGGAGAAGAAGGTATTTCATCTTCATAAAAATCCTTTTAAGTTAAAACTTTACAAATATCAACCAGCCTGGTAGGGGGTAGGAGGATGAGCATGGAAGAGAAGGTCAAAGATCTTTACGAGAGGAAGAAAAAGATAATGCAAATGGGTGGGGAAGAGGCAATAAAGAAGCAACATGATAAAGGAAAGCTTACAGCTAGAGAAAGAATCGAGCTTCTCCTAGACCCAGGAAGCTTCGTGGAAATAGGCATGTTCGTTAAGCACAGGGCCACGGAGTTTGGGATGGACAAGAGAGAACTCCCAGCAGATGGAGTAATAACGGGTTACGGAACAATTGATGGAAGGCTTGTCTTTGTCTATGCCCAGGACTTCACGGTAATGGGAGGTTCTCTTGGGGAAATGCATGCAATGAAGATAAAGAGGATAATGGAGCTGGCTTTGGAGGCTGGAGCTCCAGTTATAGGGCTAAACGATTCTGGTGGAGCTAGAATACAGGAGGGCGTTGATTCACTTAAGGGGTATGGAGAGATATTCAAGATGAACACAATTCTCAGCGGTGTAGTGCCTCAAATTACGGCAATTATGGGCCCATGTGCAGGGGGTGCCGTCTACAGTCCAGCAATTGGAGACTTCATACTGATGGTCGATAATCCATCAACGTTCATGTTCATCACCGGACCCCAGGTAGTTAAGGCCGTTACGGGAGTGGAGGTATCTCCAGTTCAGCTTGGTGGTGCAATGGTTCATGCCCAGAAGAGCGGACAGGCTCACTTGATAGGGAAGAGCGATGAGGAAGTTATTATGCTTATAAAGAAGCTCTTAAGCTACCTCCCCTCCAACAACATGGAGAAGCCTCCAAAGATAAAGCCCAAGGATGAGCCCTTCAGAAGAACCCCAGAATTGTATGATATAGTTCCAGATGATCCAAACAAGGGTTACGACGTTAGGCAAGTAATTTATGCAATAGTTGATAGGGACGAAAACGGAAACCCCGACTTCCTGGAGCTACAGCCATACTTTGCTCCAAATGCTGTGATTGGGTTTGGAAGGATTAATGGACAGCCCGTTGGAATTGTGGCAAACAATCCAATCCACTTAGCTGGAGTTCTTGACATTGACAGTTCTGATAAGATAGCGAGATTCGTGAGGTTCTGTGATGCGTTCAACATACCGATAGTCACCTTAGTTGACGTCCCAGGATATCTCCCAGGGGTTGACCAGGAGAGTAGGGGAATAATTAGGCACGGGGCAAAGGTTCTCTATGCTTACGCTGAGGCGACAGTCCCAATGGTCACTGTTATCCTAAGAAAAGCTTATGGAGGAGCTTACCTTGCAATGGGAAGCAAGCACCTGGGAGCAGACTTCGTCTTTGCATGGCCTACAGCTGAGATAGCTGTTATGGGGCCTGAAGGTGCTGCAAACATAATATTCAGAAAAGAAATAGCTGCTGCCGAGAACCCAGAGGAGGTAAGACAGCAAAAGATCAAGGAGTACAGGGAGAAGTTTGCAAACCCATACGTAGCTGCGGCAAGAGGTTACATTGACGACGTAATAGATCCAGCTGAGACAAGAGCAAAGATAGTTATGGCTTTAGAAGCTTTGGAGAACAAGAGGGTTAAGCTTCCTCCAAAGAAGCATGGAAACATTCCACTGTGAGGTGCCCAAAATGAGCCAACTCCTTGAGGGCCTCTATATTACAATTTTAGGAATAGTAGTTGTCTTTTCAGTCCTTGCAATCCTAGCAATTGTCATGGACTTAATAGGGAGAACTGAGAGGAAGTTGGTAGAAAAGGAGAAAAAGAAAGAAGAAGTTAGGGAGAAAAAAGTTGAACCAGTTAAAGTTGAGAAAAAACTTGATGAAAAGAAGATTGCAATAATAACTGCTGCGATTTTGGCCTATTTGAGGGGAAAGCAACCAAAAGAAGTCCCAATCAAGAGAAAACCTTCTCCAAATTGGTGGTTATCTGGTCTCATCACCCAAATGGAAGAAGTTGAAAACTTCAACTATGAGATAGGGAAGTGGTGAGGATGAAGGTCAAGATCGTTATAAATGGAGAGGAATACGAGGTTGAAGTAGAGGAAATAATGCCTGGAAAGTTCAAGGTTACTCTGGAAGGAGAAACTTACGAAGTGGAAGCCAAAGACCTGGGAATCTCTACCCCAGCTCCAGTTCCACAAGTTCCCACTCCAACCCCAGCTCCAGCCCCTGCCCCAATGCCAACTTCAACACCAGCTTCACCACAAGTCGGGGATAACGTGGTTACAGCTCCAATGCCTGGAAAAATACTGAAGATACTTGTAAGCGAAGGGCAAAGGGTAACAATAGGTCAAGGATTACTAATTCTGGAAGCAATGAAGATGGAGAACGAAATTCCATCGCCTAAGGATGGCGTTGTGAAGAAGATTTACGTCAAAGAAGGAGACACAGTTGATACTGGACAGCCATTAATTGAGTTAGGGTGAGGGAGAATGGGACTTGAACAGGCAGTAGTTGACTTCTTCAACCACATGGGACTTCTTAATTTAACAGTGGGAAATGTAGTGATGATCATAGTTGGATTAACTCTAGTGTACCTGGCAATAAGGTACGAGATGGAACCTCTGCTCTTGCTCCCCATCGGCATCAGTGCAGTTTTAGTTAATCTCCCTCTCTCCCACATGGCTAACTGGCCTCTAGCTCCCCAGCTCCCCCCTGAGATTCAGGAAAACATATTCGCAACAATAAGCTACTTAAGTCAACAATATGGGCCCCCTGGTCTATTTGACCTCATCTACTACCTCCTCATAAAGACTGAAGTAGTACCTCTCTTAATATTCTTCGGCCTTGGGGCCATGACTGACTTTGGTCCAATGATAGCAGATCCAAAGACAGCACTGCTTGGTGCTGCAGCCCAAATAGGGGTATTCGTCGCAATGCTGGTTGCCCTGGCCCTAGGATTTAACCTAAAGGAAGCTGCGAGCATTGGGATCATTGGTGGTGCAGACGGACCTACAACCATTTATCTAACGACAAAATTGGCACCTCACATTCTCTCAGCAACTGCTGTAGCGGCTTACAGTTACATGAGCCTAGTTCCGCTAATCCAGCCACCAGTTATCAAGGCTCTAACAACACCAGAGGAGAGGAGAATTAGAATGGAGCAACTAAGGCCAGTATCTAAGAGGGAGAAGATACTCTTCCCAATTGCAAGCATGATAGTTATCGGACTCCTCGTCCCCTCAGCTGCACCACTCATTGGAATGCTTATGATTGGCAATCTCTTTAGGGAAAGTGGGGTTGTACAAAGGCTTAGCAAAGCTGCCCAGGAAGAATTAATGAACATCGTAACCATATTCCTTGGCCTGGGAATTGGATCAACAATGAGGGCCGAGAGCTTCTTAACTCCCAAGACGCTGATGATACTTGCCTTGGGTGTGGTTGCCTTTGCTTCCGCAACGGCAGGTGGAGTATTGTTTGGCAAGATAATGATGAAGATCTCTGGAGGAAAGATTAACCCAATGATTGGAGCTGCAGGAGTTTCAGCAGTTCCAATGAGTGCCAGAGTAGTTCAAAGGCTTGCAAGTGAAGAAGATCCAGGAAACTTCATACTCATGCACGCTATGGGACCCAATGTTGCGGGTGTCATAGGAACGGCCGTAGTCGCTGGAGTATTCTTATCAGCACTTGGCTAATCCCTATCATAAATTTTTTATTTATCTTTTTTGTTAGTAACTTTTTGGGATGAGATATGGACTTTGCCCTATTCATGGAGAAGTACGGATATAAGATATTGGGGTTACTTCTCGTGATAATTGTTATAGTAGTGTTAGCATTCCCGTTCCTGGGTCTTCTAAAGTTCCTCA
The DNA here is from genome assembly GCF_030153625.1 of Pyrococcus sp. Taxonomy (NCBI): domain Archaea; kingdom Methanobacteriati; phylum Methanobacteriota; class Thermococci; order Thermococcales; family Thermococcaceae; genus Pyrococcus; species Pyrococcus sp. The sequence continues at coordinate 12,662 of NZ_JASKLM010000027.1, forward strand.
GGGAAAACTGGGAGGTGGCGGGAGTACTAATACTGCTAATCCTAATCACGTCGTTTTTTAGAAGAAAGTACTATCAAGCCTATGGAGAGGCTTTGGGTAGGTACTTTTATGATGATAAATTTGGAAAAAGACCTTAAGGGAGAACTTGAGTACCAGTCTTCCCTTCGAGAGCCTCAACTGCCTTTTCTAGGTGAGCTATTATGGCCCTCTCTCCACCCCACTCGATGAACCTTATAGCCGCTAGAACCTTTGGCCCCATGCTTCCCGCCTTAAAGTGGCCCTCTTCATAGTACTTCCTAAGCTCTTCGACCTTAACTTCCCTTAACCACTGCTCCTTTTCCGTTCCATAGTATAATGCAGCGCCGTTAACATCTGTAAGAATCATGAATATGTCAGCATTTACTTCCTCAGCAAGCTTTTCTCCTGCCAGATCCTTGTCGATGACGGCCTCAACACCCTTTATTTCCCCGTCTTCAAGTATTACAGGAACTCCTCCTCCACCACTTGCAATAACTATAACTCCCCTTTCCACTAACTTTTTAATCGTCTCTGCCTCAACGTGCCCTTTGGGATCTGGAGAAGGAACTACTCTTCTCCAACCTCTACCAGAATCCTCTTTAACTATCCATCCCTTTTCTCTGGCTAACCTTTTTGCAGTCTCTTCATCGTAAAATGGCCCCACTGGCTTTGTGGGGTTTTGGAATGCTGGATCATTCTTATCAACAATTGTTTGGGTAATTATTGTAACAACTTTCTTTTCCATGCCCCTCTTCCTCAGCTCGTTCTTCAAAGCCTGCTGAATCATATAACCAATCCATCCCTGACTCATTGCACCAGCCACATCCATTGGTTGGGCGGGAATTCCATAAGTTGCCTGCCCAGCATCCATATGAAGGAGAAGACTTCCAACTTGAGGACCATTTCCATGAGTGATAACAACTTCATACCCTCTCGCTATAATTTCGGCAATTTGCCTAGCGGTCTTGCGAACGTTATCCATCATCTCCTCATAACTTCCCTTTTGACCTCGCTGCTGAAGAGCGTTACCTCCAAGTGCAATCACTACCCTCTTACCCATTAAAACCACCGAGAAAAGTTTGGATTTTTCTCCATAAAAGCCTTTGTTAGCCATAAAATACTTTTTTATGAAAAAACTGCGGTTTCTGAGAAATGGAAGTTGCTAAATGTAAAAATTTTACTTTTCATGTATCAAGATTTGAGAAAGTAATCAAGGGTACTTTTTCTAGGTTTCTCCGAAATTTTCACATTCTTACCAAGAAACTTGAAGATAGCCTCAACGGTCTTGACCCCTATCCCCTCGATTTTCAAAAGCTCTTCTGGCCTCGCTTGAGATATATCCTCTATACTTCTAAATCCGCTATTGTAAAGAGCTCTAGCTCTCCTTCTTCCAACCAACGGGAGTTGCATTAGGGGAATCAATTCCTCCCTAATCCCATACTTGACCCTAACCCTCAATGTTTCAAGATAATCAACGATCTCATAAGCTCCAAGAACTTTTGCAATTTCCTTTAGAGAGTACACCAGCCACTCAGCCGTCTCAACTATCCTATAGATGTCCCCAGGTTCCACCGAGTACTTTTCAACTATTTCTCCCTCAGGGACTTCATTTATCCATGCCAGAAGCACTAGTGCAGTTTTGAAAGCTCTGAAGAACTTCCTCTCTAGGTAGGGGTCGTAACCCGAAATGTAGGGATCGTCAAAGTATAACCTATCCTTGAATTCGTAGTATTCCTCTTCGAGCCTTTCAAATTCTCTCTTTGAGTAGTTGAAGGGGGTTATATCCGGAGTTAGGGAGATTAAGTGAAATATTCCTATAGGATTTGGATCTTTAACAACTTCCTCCATTTTATCCTTGAACATCTTGGCCGTATAGGGATCGATATAAAGCTTTGCAGTCCTAATTCCCAGGGAAAGCGGCCTTATTTTATCCTCTAAGGATATCTCTATGAACTCATTCTCTAGGAGGAAGTAGAGTATGTTCCTTATCTTCTCCTCTAAAGAGTATGTGTCCTTCCTTTGATAAGCATAGAATGTGTTTGAGATGAACTTCAAAATCTCCTCCACAGTTGAATAGCCAAAGGTCGCTATTAGGGCCAAAACTTGACTTCTCAAATTACTCTCGTTGGAGAGCTGGGAGAACAGTTTTTCAGGCTTTCCAAATATGTAGTGATTCATTACCTCTCTCGGATCATCGCTTGTAGAAACTATTATTCCCTCCCCAACCTCATCATACTTCGGCCTTCCAGCTCTCCCAAGCATTTGGTGAACCTCGATTATCGGAATTCTCTCCATTCCAAAGTCAGAGTACCTCCAAATATCCCTTATAATCACCCTAAACGCTGGAGTGTTAATTCCCGCCGAAAGTGTTGGGGTGGCAACTACGGCCTTTATTATACCCTTTCTAAAGTTCTCCTCCACGAGAACCCTCTCATCTCTCCCAAGACCAGCGTGGTGGAACGCAACTCCACCCCTAATGGCCTTAGCTAGCTTTTCATTTGTGGGATTTTCCTCGAGGGAATCAGCCAATTCATTTAAAGCTCTAATCTCAGGTTTCGTGAGGAGAGACTTAACTTTTTTAGAAAGCTCCAAAGCTACTCTCTCAGCCTTCCTTCTCATGTTTACAAAAATTAGCGCTCCTTTCTTCTTCCTAATTGCATCGTAAACTAACTCTTCCCAGGAGGAAAACCTGTCTATACTTCCATCTTCCCAGGTAACAAAGCCTTGGTAAAAAACTCCCCTTCTAAGCTTAACGGGCCTCCAGTCACTGACTATTAGCTCGGCATTTAACCACTCCGCAAGCTCCTCTGGATTTCCTATCGTTGCAGAGAGTCCAATTATTTGGGCCTTTCCGAGCATATGAGCTAGGATAACTTCAAGCGTAGCTCCTCTGTCTCTTGAACCAATCAAATGAATCTCGTCAGCAACTAAAATCTTCACATCCTTAATCCAACTTGAGCCATGCCTTAAAAGGGAATCAAACTTCTCAGCCGTCGCAATGATTATGTCGTATTTCCCCAACCACTCATCCTTTGAGTCGTAATCCCCAGTGGCCATCGCTACTCTTAACCCAATCTTCTCCCAATCCTGGAACTCCTGAAACTTTTCTTCAGCCAAGGCCTTCAGCGGGACTATGTATACAGCCTTTCCTCCCTGGGTCAAAATCCTATGAACCATGGCAATCTCAGCAATTAGTGTTTTTCCGCTGGCCGTTGGAATTGAAATTAATGCATTCTTACCTTCCAATATCCCGCTCTTTAAGGCCTCGGCTTGGGGAGGGTAAAAGGATTCGATACCTCTCTCCTTCAAAGTACTCTTTATCCTCTCATCAACTCTCAGCTCATCAACCCTCATACGTCTCCCTCAGCAGTCGTAGCAAAGTAAAGCGGCTCTCTTAAGGAGAATAACTCTCTTACCTCCGCTCTTGTCGAACCTGAAGACGGAGATCTTGTTCAAGTGGTGAATTCTTCTTCTTTCAAGGGCCACCATTCCAGTCTCTCTGAGAACCTTTACAAAGTCCTCCCACCTTATGTTCAACCACTGCTTGAGCTCATCGTAAAGTTCTTTCTCAACCACGAGATATAACTTCCCATCTATTAGATACCTTATCTTCCTCTTTGGAATCTCCTTCCTCAATCTCCATCTAGCATGAGTTGGAGCTTGAACCGCTAAAATTGCCTTTTCCATGTCCTCCCCATATAACATTCTAAGAAGAATTTCGGCAATGTGATTTATCCTGTCGGGAACTCCGACTATATCCCCTCTTAGCACTATCTTCCTCCTTAGAACATCTATTCCTTCCTTCTCTAAGACTTCGCCAATCTTTGCCGTTGTTCCCTTCTTGTCACCCTTCATGTCAACAATCCCACCAATTATAAAGGCCCTTTCCTGGAGATCTTCCCTGCTAAGGACTTCCTCAGCGTTTGGATCAAGGAGAACTACTCTGTTTATTCCCTTCTCCCTTAAGAAATCTGCCGTTGAACCCTCATAGCTCACAACTTTTTCGAGTGGTACCTTATTCTTTTTCTTAAACTCCTCGTTCACCCAGGTTATCGCGAACCTTCTCGGATAGTACATTCTCCTCACAACTGCATAGGTCTCTCTCAGTTGCAAAGCAACTTTATCTTTCTCCTTTGGTATATGCCTGTTCCAAAACGTCAGATCGACGATTATCCATGGATAATCGGGAAGACGCTTAGCTATCTCGCTCCCATCGACGATAACTTTGAATTTCTCCACAAAGCAGGGCCTAACGTATGCATATTTAGATGGGCCAACTTTTTTCCCATTTAAGTCCCAGGATTCAGCTGTTTCTTCCCTAAGCTCTACTATGGCCCCATCTCCCTCCAAGAGGAGAAGGGCCAATTCCTGATAGATATCCCTACCCGAAGGCCACTTTCTTGAGAGCGTTCCAACAGATTTGATGCCCTTCTCTTGAAGGATTTCCCTTAGCACATCCCCTGGCTTCTTCATCGGGCACAAACTCGAAGGAACTTTTTTAAATCTTCCCATCTCCAGTTTGTCCGATGATACATGAGATGATTCTTGATGGGAAAGTGGTTAGGTATAGGGTTGTCGAAAAGCCTGTAAAGTATGTAACGTTAAGGGTTCTCGAAGATGGAACAATTCTCGTTGTCACACCTTTAGAGCAGATAGTTAGGGAGGTTTTAATCAAGAAGAAAGATTGGATACTCTCAAAGATTTCCATAGTTGAGGAAGCTAAAGAACTATCAAGGAAAGGATTTCCCCTCTTTGGCAAGTTTTACTCGCTTGAGATGGGAGAGAAATTCGAAATAAACAGAGAGGAGTTAAGGATAACTTTCCCAGGAATAGAGTTCTTGAGGAATTGGATTAAAAGAGAAATAAAGAGGAAGGCACGAGAGATAGCTAAGGATTTTGGGATTTCTCCTAAGAGGATTTACGTAAAGGCTATGAGAACTAAATGGGGGAGCGCAACATGGAGGAAATCAATAACCCTAAACTTCTCTTCTGCCGCTCTTCCAGAGGAGCTTTTTCACTATTTAGTTATCCACGAGTTGGCCCACTTAATTGAGCTAAACCACAGCAAGAGATTTTGGAGTTTAGTTGCAAGTTATCATCCAGATTACAAGAAAAAGAGAAGAGAACTCAAGAAGTGGTGGTTTATCGTTCACTCAAACGAGACCTGGAGAGCTATTCTCCAATGGCCTGAAGGATGACCCTTCTCTTCCTGGGCCTAGTATCAAGCTCAACGAAGAATATCTGCTGCCAAGTTCCTCTCATTACTTCCCCGTCAATTATAGGGAACACTAGGCTTGGACCAAGAAGGGTGGCCCTTATGTGAGAGTGAGCATTGTCATCGAATCTGTTGTGGAGGTAAGGCCTCTCCTTGGGAACTATTTCCTTTAACCACCTCTTGAAGTCCTCCAATAACCCTTCTTCGTGCTCTATTGCTATAACGGCCCCCGTAGCTCCTGGGACAAAAATTAGCACTTGCCCCTGAGATATTCCGCTCTCAGCTACAAAGAGCTCAACTTCTCTCGTTATGTCTACTAGGTCAATTTCGCCCTTCGTGGAGAAGTGTAACTCTTTTTTTACGATTTTCATAAGCATCTCCCCCTATGTAAACTTTGCTTTTTGTTCAAAAACTTTAATGGTATTCAAGCTCATTCATATTGTTTAGGTTAACTTATCCAAATCATTCTTATTTTTTCTGTAATACTCATAGCAATAACCTAAGTATTTGACATAGAAAATTTTATAAACATAAAAGCTTAATATACCAACGCTAGTACATTATTAGAGGCGATACTATGCAAAAAAAGATATTAGGTTTTATAGTGAGTATTCTTGTATTAGGCATGACAATTGAGGTAGTAAGTTCAGCCAAAGTACCAAATGAGCACAAAAATGTGCTCTCTATAGAAATGCAAAAGAGAATTATAGAGGAGTATTCCAGACTTAGAGCTAAATGGAAAAATAGAAGAGGCTAACAGATTGCTATCAAAGTATGGATTTGTTAAGTTGGGAGAAGAAAAAGTGTATCAAAAATTCAACAAACCTAAAAAGTTTAATTCTGATATTTCAATACAAAGTTGGGTTTCTGAAAGAGATTTGACTCTTGAAATAGAGTATATCGTGTATCCCGCTTCTAAAACGCTGTTTATAGACTATTATTGGACGTGGGATTTAGTGGAGGATTACTGGGATCAGGGTGATGTGGATGAAATATCAATAACTAATGTGATAGGTCAAAAAATAGAAGGAGAGAGTTACTATAAAGTGCTGGTCGATCGTGTGGATGCATGGGGTTATGAACTAAAGTGGGGAATGATACCAGGAAACCACGACGTAAAGTTAGCCTATGAAGTGCAGGCACTTAACCAAGATGCAGGAACAGTAGAACATAGGATGATATTTAAAGTAGGGGACAGTATTAAAAAGGAAGTAGTATATAGGATTCATGATGATGTATTTGGGACGGGGGAATAAGCGCCCACATAATCTACACCCACACATATGGAAATGCAAGACTTGTGGATACGATCAGTAGGATTTCGTCATATGTGGCTGGAAAAGTTGTAAAATATCCTGGACTTAAGTATATAGCAGGAGTTGCGATCTCATATGCAATACACAAGTTTGAGGAAAGTGGCCTGTGGAGGAGTGTACCAATAGATAAATACATCCAGCTTCCAAGGGAGTGATAAACTATGAGAATATTCAAACTCAGTCCTGACGAAGAGGAAAGATTTTTTGATAACCTTCCTCGTTTTTTGTTCTACTACTTATTTCTTTTTACGATTTTTTGGTTTGGATTGACTCAGAAATCAGCAGAGGAAATTAGAGAAAGTATTTTGAGCGGAGACGTCAGTCCCGACTTTTGGCGCTCTACATTGGTGGTTCTTTTATTGCTTGCGATTACAGATGCCTATCTAACGATAAAAGGAGATACCAACTGGAACACACCGGGAGCGGCACTTTTCATGCTTTTTGGATTCTTTATAATGCTCCTCGTAGTAATGTATGTGGGGAGGGCTTCCATACTGTTTATTGTAACTCTCTTTCTGATTTACATCAACACACTCATAAAAACTAAGGAAGATCTACGAAGAAAGAAGAATCACTAAGGGGCAACAACTAACGGCTAAGGGGAAGAATATGCTTAAGTTATCCCCAAGGAGAAAGAGATGTTCATGAATAGTCTTCCCATTTTCCTCGTCTACTACTTCATTCTATTCTTATTTTTCTTGTACGGACTTTCACACAAAACCCCTGGAGGAATTAGAGAAATGGGCATTCCAAAGTTCACTTCGCCCTCCACAATTTCAGTAATAATTCTCCTCGTAGTTTTTTACTTGCGGTGCAGAGATAATCCCAAAAATGTTTCAGGGAAAAGTCGGGCTTCTTTGCAATCGCTGGTTTGTATGTTATGTACTTGGTTTCAGCTTACACGGGAAGCGTTGTTTTGCTCTTCCTTACCACAATAGCCCTGATCTACATAAACACGCTGATTAAAGTTAAAATTGACCGAGAAAAATGAAAAGTCATTTCACAACTTTAATGGCAATTTTAACTCCAGTCTTCTTTTCTAACTCCTTAAGTTTTGATACCGCTTTACCACCATTTTCTGGCCTGTAAACGTACCAGGAGCCAATTACATCAGTGGACGCGGGATTTCTCACGTATGTAGTCTCCACATAGCTTGGAATGTAGAGGTCTTGAAAGCCATGCTCATACAAAAACTTTACAGCAGTGAACAAGGACATGGACCAAGCATTTCTCTCTACTGGCAATTTGTGCCATTGGCCTTTATAATAGATGTAGAGTTCAAGTTTCTTTGGCCTACCCGATAACTCCTCTGGAGTCAACTCATCTAAAAGCTTTGCCTCTTCTGGATGCTCAGTGAAAATTGCTACTTCGCTTCTCTCTTGCTCTTTATTCATAAGTTCCTTAGCCCTCTCTTCTATTATTGTAATATAATCATCGCGTTCAAAGATTTCTTTTGCCAAGAGCTTTAACTTCTCTAGTTCAACTTCCTTCCTTAATCTCAAATCTATTTTGAGAATAACTCGCTCCTCTATGCTTTTATCTTTCTCATAGGCCTTCAACACGACCCACTGAATACCATTTGTAAGTAATCCAACCCCAACTCCGTCCGTAGTGCAGTACATTACTAACTGATGGAGTGCTCCCTTATCTTCAAAAACATTAACTCCAAGGCTCTTCACTTCGAGGTATGCCTTTACCTTGCCATTAACTCTTAAGGAATAGTCCACTCTGTAGTATCTATAAGGGCCACGAACACGCTCTTCAGGCATTACTTCGGGGCTAAAGATGTTCCAACCTAGCGCACTCAAAATTGGGAGAACTAAGTGTTGCTTTGTAGCTTCCTCGTTAAAACGATACACAGGTTCACTCTCTGCAAGGTTGAGAATTTGGTCAACTACATTGCTAAGCTCAACCATGAATACCACCCTCACTCTTCCCAATCCATCAGTTCCCAATATTCTGAGGGATCATAATCTTCAAAAGGATCCTCAATGTTGACCTCGTACACATCTAAACTCTCAAATCTTAGACTAAGCACGCTTTCAACTATGTCTTTCTCGATAGCTTCAATAGGAGTGCCCGCGAGATAAAAACCTTCGTATTTACCCTTAATCTTGTAGGAGTTTGTTCTTCTATCAATGGAAACATCTAGTATCTCAAATTCACTTCCCAAACTACCTACATAGTCGGAAGACATTCTACTTACAGCTTCAATTTCCCACTCTGGAACGCCATCTTTCTCGAATATTACTTCTGCAATAGCCTTAGTCCACTCATTTATTCTTATAGTTTCAATAGCATAAGAAATCCTAACATCCCCTTTTGTTTGAATCTTAATAACTCTCACTTCTTATCACCACCACAAGCTCTTTAACCCAAGTTTCATGACCAATTCCTTGTATCGGTTTCTCACGGTCATCTCGCTAACTCCAGTTACTCTAGCAATTTCCTTCTGGCTTCTTCTCTCACCTTCAAGGAGAGAAGCTATGTATAGAGCGGCAGCCACAAGGGAAAGAGGATTTTTTCCACTAGTTATTCCTTCTTCATTAGCTCTCCTTAGAATATCAACGGTTCTTCTTCTGACTCTTTCGCTTAATTCGAGCTCATCTGCAAACTTATCTACATAATCCGTAGGCCTAGCCAAGAGCATCTTTGGTGTTAAGTTGAGATTCCTAACTATCACTCTAAAGGCTTTCATAATCTCTTTCTTCTCGGTCTTGGAATAGCTGGCAATCTCGTTAAGAGTCCTGGGAACCTTAAAAAGCCTACAAGTCGCATAGATGCATGCCGCAACAGTTGTTTCGATAGGTATTCTTCTAGTTAATCCTCTTTTAGCGGCTTCTCTGTAAAGGTATGCTGCTTCTTCTTCAACATATTTTGGCAGTTTTAACATTCCACTAAGTCTTCTAAGCTCACTCATAGCAAGGACAAGGTTTCTCTCGGAAGAGATCTTTTTCTGCCACTTTCTAAGCCTGTAAATTTTCTCTCTAGTGAACTCTCCAATTCTTTTAGTGTATCTTGGGATATCATTAGTCTTGGTCTTTCTACTTAACTCTGAATCGACAAGGTTTGTTGCTAGGATAGAGCCACATTTTTTGCAAAATACTTCTCCATGTTGTCTATCATAAACTAAATCACGGGACTTACAATATGGGCATTTCACAGGATATATCAACCAACCACCTCCGGGCTCAGTAGATGACATTCTTTGAGCCCGTTATCTCTATTAACTATCATTAGAAGTGCTGACCTTTTGAGGGTTATGCTAGTATTTCTTTTCATAATATAGCTAGTATTCCCTACAATGAAAAATTATTGCAAGATGGTATGGAGCACCTTATGAGTGAAGATTTTTCGGCACACGGTATTTGGGCTTATTTTTGAATTTTTAGTCTTCTTTGAGCTTTATTTTTGAAATAAAGGTTTTTGGGCGATTAGGGTTTAATTTAGTAACTCAAAGTTAGTATTTTCCTTGTGTTATAGTTTTACTATTTACTTGTGACGAAAGTTTTTCGAAAATTTTTGAATACCATGATAAAGACAAATTTTTGGAAAAAGTTTGAGGGATCCTGTTGGATTCTTGTGAAGAGTTAAGAATTCGCCCAGTTAGTCTAGTTAAGTCTTCTCCTGGGATAGGGTGTGAAAGTAGTGTTTTATTCCCAGGGTGCTTGTGGGAGTATTCTTGGTTTAAAGTCTTAAGGGGAGTTGGTTTGTTTATAAATAAGGGGTTCTGGGGTAAGTTGGATGCCCCGTAAGGGTTATAAATTCAAGTGATATAATTACTCCATAGGAGTATTGGGGCGAAAAAGCCCCCTGTTACAATAAGACTAAAATAGAATTGAAAGCTCACCTGAACCCACTGTCTTAAACCTGTGTTCAACGGTTACAATAAGACTAAAATAGAATTGAAAGTAAGGGCCTTAAGCCCTCTAAGGTTCTCAAGCATTCTGTTACAATAAGACTAAAATAGAATTGAAAGTCGATTTTAGTGTATCTGGTATAATGTTCTTGAATGGGTTACAATAAGACTAAAATAGAATTGAAAGACTGCCTTTAGGTTCCCGATCTGCCTCTTCCTCCACTGTTACAATAAGACTAAAATAGAATTGAAAGGGAGTAGCTGGTCTAGTAGCTCTTTAATTTTGTTGAGTTACAATAAGACTAAAATAGAATTGAAAGTGAGACTATTTACAATTATTTAACCAACACAATAAGCAAGTTACAATAAGACTAAAATAGAATTGAAAGATTGTCTTAAAGCTCTCATTTCTCTGCCCAAATTTCCCGGTTACAATAAGACTAAAATAGAATTGAAAGATGGCCGTGAACGTGGAATTGTATTTGAAGGATCCAAACGGGTTACAATAAGACTAAAATAGAATTGAAAGTCTTAGGGGAGCCATAGGTTCGCCCCGTTCGTTTCCAGTTACAATAAGACTAAAATAGAATTGAAAGTGGTATAGCCAAGCATCGCTGCCTCTTGCCTTAACTGGTTACAATAAGACTAAAATAGAATTGAAAGCAAGAGACCAAGGCGTCGGCTCTGCAGAAGTTGTGGAAGTTACAATAAGACTAAAATAGAATTGAAAGTTATTGTCGTCGTAGGTTTTTGCATGAACACCTTCACGTTACAATAAGACTAAAATAGAATTGAAAGCAAGATTCATTTTGGAGGCCTGGAGGTGGTGGAATGGTTACAATAAGACTAAAATAGAATTGAAAG